>DATFCE010000397.1:0-12722 GCA_035253365.1 Nitrospiraceae bacterium | reverse complement strand
TTCTGAATTTGCCGCCGGCTTTCGCCGCCGATCCTGAGACCTCTTCTCAGCCATCAACGCCACCCGCCACCACGGCGACGGACGATCCTTCTCAGCATCAGAGCATCGCGCCGAACTGCCGAGCTGAAGTCAAAAACCTCTGCAAAGGCATTCGGCCCGGTGGCGGACGGATCAAGAAATGTATTCTTGAGAATGAAACGAAATTATCACCCGCCTGCCAAAAGGCGGTGCAAGAACGCCTAGAAAAAGGCGCAAAGAGAGAATAGATCTTTCGATAGAAAGATACCTGCTGCTACTAGGTCTGAATCTATGCTGCGGTTATTTTGAAAGCGGCCTGCCGCTGGAGTCCTGAGCCATGATCCTCCACCGGCTTTCCTTTTGGATGCCATATAATCAGTAAGCTCTTTCGACGAGGATACCTTTTCGATTACCGTTCCGGCGCCCTTATCATTCGCAAGACCTCATTCGCGGAACGATACCCCGTTGCAACGTGCCCGTCCGGAAAGATGAGGGAGGGCGTTCCGCTTAGCCCGAGTCGCTTTGCGAGCTCGAGATTTTTTTCGATTGGGTGCCGACAGGGCTGACTCTCTTCTGTGACGGCCTGTCCTGCCAAGGCGCGATCCAATACATCTGCTTGGTTGTCTGCGCACCAAATCGCAATGGATTTCCGGACGGCATCCGGATGGAGCTGGGCGACCGGGTACAGAAAAACGGCAACAGGAATACCTGCCTCGACCAACTTTTTGACTTCAGGATGAAATTGCCGGCAATAGGGACAATCCGGATCATCGAAGAGCAAGAGTGGCCGTATGGGTGGATCGAGCTGAACGGCAGGCGTGTACATAATCGCTTGCTCCAGAGAAATGGATTGCAACAGATCTCGCCGTTTGGCGATGACAAACTCCTGTGTTAAATTCCGTCCATTCTGCAACTCGACCATCGCTCCGGTGAAAAGATAGTTGCCTTGTAAATCGACATACATGACTGTGTCGTCGCCCAATTGAAACATCGCCCAACCGGATGCAGGCGAGAGCTGCAGGTCACGGATTTCTCTATTCGGGAACGCTTGAAACAGCTTGGCCCGCACCTGTGCCAAACTCCCCATTGCACTTGTGCGACCATCATCAGCGTAGGCCGAATCTCGGTCAAGGGCGAGCGTGTCCGACGGGGGCGCGCCTGGTGCGCTGACCGTGCCGCTCAAGGACACCTGCCCGGCCTCACTCGCCGTGCCGACGTGCGTGGCCACGCCGCGGAGATCGGTGTTGGCGGTCGGTGGAGATGCCGCCTGGCACTTCCCACTGGGGATCAGCGGCGGCAGCGTCTGCCCGCTCGGCGTAGTCAAGGGGCTCACGCTGAGCCCGACGAGGAACGATCCGACGGCATTGGAGGCCGTGCCCGCCGCCAGCTCCGACACCGCGCCCGTCAGGTTCCCCGTGCTGTGGTCGCAGTTCAGATCGGTCAGCGTGAAGGCCGGGCCAAGTTTGGAAGGATCCGTAGGATCCGCGGCGATGCCGGCAAAGGTCAGCGCCGAGGCCGGGGTGGTGCCGTCGGCGCAGGTGGCCGAGCAGAACTGGCCCGGAAACGGCTGCGCCATCAGGTTGCCGCTGCAAGTCGTGCCGCCGATGATCGACCCGTCCACCACCGGTATATGCGTGGAGCTCGCGCCGGTGCAGTAGTAGTACGCGTCCGCCGACAGGATGGTGAAGGAGGTTGCGATCACGCCGCCCGGCCCCATGATGCCTGTCGTCATCGTGCCGTCATAGCTGCAGGCGGCGGCCTGCTGGGCGGCGTCGGCGAAGGAAGCGTAGGCGCAGGGCGTCTTCGCGATGGGAGTGTACACCTTCACCGAGGACACCGAGTAGTTGTCGTCGCTGCCGGCGGTGCCATACACCATGAGGTAGCGCGCCTGCTCGCCGGCGAGGCTCTGGCGCGGCCGCGTGAGCAGCCCGTTCCCGCTCACCGAGGGCACGGTCCAGAGCGCCTGCCAGGGGTCGGTGGGGCTCGCCCGGTAATCGATCTGGAACTGGTGGTGATCGGCTTGGACCTCGAGGGCTTCGAGGCTGAACGCCTGGCTCAGATCGATTTGCAGCGCCTCGGTCAAGCCTGTCTGCGATCCCTGGGGGCAGACGGTGGCCGACGATTGTCCGCATGCCCCGAGGACGTTGGCGTAGTTGGGATCGTTCCAGTCCGCGCCCTCGGGCGCGACCTCGCCGTCGGTTTCCCACGGCTCCGGACCGTAGGTCAGCTTTCCGGTGGACACTATCGGATTGCCCGAAGTCGTGGTGTGCAGCTCTACCTCCGAAATCGAATAGTTGTCGTCATCGGCTGGCAGCCCATACAGACGCACGTAGCGGGCAGTGAAGCTCGTCACCTTCGCGTGGGCGGCTATCTGGCTTGGGGTCCGGGTGGTCAGCCCGGAGCCCGAGACTTCCGGAACCTGGCTGTAGGGCACCCAATTGATCCCATCCGGCGAATAGTCGATTTGGAAGGGATGCCGATCGGCCTGCACCGTGGGCCCGCATGAGCTGTCGCCGCAGATATTCACCAGTCCCCCGAGATCGATCACGAGGGCGGAGGCCACCCCGACAGTTCGCAGGACCGCCGCATACTGCGGATCGTTCCACTCTGTCCCCGCCTGCGCCAATATCCCGTCCGTGATTTGGTATGGCCGGAAGCCGATGGCGGGTTTGCCGATCGAGATCGGCTGGCTGCTCGTGTTGTAGAGCGTCAGCTCCGACACCGAGAAGGTATTGCCCCCCGAGACCGCGAACACCCGTAGGTACCGCCCCGAGAAGCTCGGATTGTTTTGACCTGATGTGATCGTGGCAATGCCTCGCGTGTGCAGCCCGCTGCCCGAGACGCTTGGAAACTGCCCGTATTTGGTCCAAGTTTGCCCGTCATTGGAGTAGTCAAGCTGGTACACATCATCATTGTCCGCTTGGAGTTGCGGACCGTTTTTGCAATTGTATGCGTTGCCGCACACATCGACAACGGCCCCGAGATCGACTTCGAGCGCGTGGCCCGGGTTGTTGGGGGTATGCGTCAACACGATAGCGTAGGCCGGATCGGTCGCATCGTGACCCGCGGCCGCGTACACGCCGTCGGTGATCTTGCTCGCGTCCGGCCCCTTTTGCGTGTGCTGCGCGATTTCCTTGGGGTTGAAGTTCTGCACACTCATGGGCATGAAGCTCAGCTTACTGAGCCCGGTCATCTGGTCGAGCTGCGCATTAAACGTTATATGCTCGCACGTGGGATTCACGATCGTTGCCGCGCAGGCTGTGATGCCCAGTGCATCGCACCCTTCGGTTGTCTGGTAAGACGGAAGGTTGGTGAGCGGATCGATCTTCTGCGCGGCGGCGCTAGGCCAGCGCTGGTTCAGCCCACTGTTAAACGCCGACAACTCCATGGCGACGTTCGGATCCGTGAGCTCCGCGCCGGCTGGGCAATTCTGGCCCTGGGCGAAGAGCGGTGCCGGCACCACGACGGCGGCAAGGGCAACGATCGACAGGATGAAGGCTTGGGAAAGGCGGTTACACGAAGTCATGGAAGTACCTCCAAGCAATCCTATAACTGTTGTAGTGTCTCAATAACCGATTTACATGACCAAAAGCAAAATGGTTCGCGCGCAGTGACTTGCTGATATGGGGGTGGCCCGAGGAGTAGCTGACGGTCGCCAACCATGGAGTAGCCGCGCGGCGCTTTTTGATCCAGTCGGTCGCCGCATTAGTTTCGATGATGGTCCGGTAGCCTCGCGCCCGCGGATCCGTCGGAGGACCTCCTTGATGGGGCGGTCATCGCGAATGATGAACAGGGGCGACACGTAATAGCCGTTGAAGGCTTGCGGCACTTGACTGAAGTTCAGGTTACCGGGCGGAGGTGACTGGCAGCGCTCCTTAGGAACAAAAATGCCGCCGTTTTCCAAACAAGTCACGCCGTGGGTGAGAGGCTCCGAGGATTTGACAATTTCGACACACTGACGATTATCGGCAAAATAGCAGGCGCCGGAGTCCGCTCCGCCGGGGAACCCCGTAGCCGGAACAAACCCCGCAGGACTACCGGCATTGAACTTTTCCGAAGCTTGATAATTAGGAGCAGCGAAGGTAAAGTGCCGTCTTCATTCGTCCTCACCGTGTCGGAATCGCACCACCATAAATTCACCCAATCGAAATCCGACAACCGAGATTCTTTTTTGTGAGAATCGTTGGGCGTTTTGATTAATGCGCGTTGGACATGTTGAGCCTTCTTCGTTCCTGCATCATTGCGCTCATGTTGGCAACTGCCGGCTGCGAGTACGTGCGTCCCACGTTGAATGCGCCGCTCGATCGGTGGGACGTACGGTACGGGTACCGGTACACCAATTTTCCGCAATCTCCCGACGGCAGCTCGGACAGCCTGTTTCTCGTCGCCTCGTTCTCGGGAGGAGGCATGCGCGCCTCCGCGCTTGCCTATGGGGCGTTGCAGGAGCTCGCCCACACGACAATCACATGGGAAGGGAAGAACGAGCGATTGCTCGATGAGATGAGCATCGTCACGGCTTTATCCGGAGGCAGCTTCACGGCGGCGTACTACGCGCTGTATGGGGATCGGATTTTCGAGGACTTTGAGCCCCGTTTTTTGCGGAGAGATTGGGAGCGTAAACTGAAGGCCCGCATCTTTTGGTCGCCGTACAATTGGGTCCGTCTTCTGTCCCCATACTTTGGCCGCAGTCACGTCATGGCCGAACTTCTCGACGAAGCGCTGTTTGATGGACATACCTATGGCGACCTGCTGAAGCGCCATCAACGGCCCATGGTGTTTATCCACGCCTCAGATATGGCCATGCTCTCTCGGTTTGAGTTCAACCAACGCCAGTTCGACATCATTTGCTCGGATCTCAGCCAATTGCCGATCGCCACCGCCACCGCCGCATCCAGCGCGCTTCCCTTGCTTCTCAGTCCGATGTCGCTGAAGAACTACGCCGGGCAATGCGGCTATCAACCGCCGCTGTGGCTGCGTGAGCCACGGCAGACGTCCGCGGGACAGCAGCGGGCCGCCGAGCTCCGGTCCTACTTCGATGCGGAGAGGCGGCCGTACGTGCATTTATTGGACGGGGGGTTAGCGGACAATGTCGGGATGCGAAGTATGGTCGAAACCGTGGCGCTCATGGGCGATGCGGAAGCGCTCTTTAAAGCGTTAGGGGTGATGAAGGTCCGCAAGCTGGTCTTCCTGGTGGTGAGAGCCGAGACCATCCCGGATGTGGCCTCGTATCGATTCAGCGAGATTCCGGTCCTTTCGCGGGCCTTGCGGGCGCTCATCGACATTCCAATCAACCGCTACTCCATCGATACGCTCCATCTCATGCGTCTGGCCGTCGAGGGATGGAGAACGGCGCTCCAGCAAAAAGAACGCGGCGAGGGAAGCGTGTTTGCGCCCGATGCCGATGTGTATTTCATCAATGCCAGCCTGAGCGAATTGGACGATCCGGTGGAGCGGGAGTCTCTCATGAAGATTCCGACGAGCTTGCGGCTCACCAATGACCAGGTCGATCGCTTGATCAAGGCCGCGGGCCGCCTCATCCAAAATGACCCCGACTTCCAGCGCCTCATGCATGACTTGCAATAGCGGTCAGGGAAGGGCGCCTTTTCCGTTGCACTGAGCAATCAAGGAGACGTCATGAGAAAAACGCTGTGGTTACTTGGAGAGGGCCAACGAAGTTGGCGAGTGCATCCTTTGGAGTTTACCGGCCAAGCGGAATCATCATGGAGAGCCGCACATAGTCAGACCGATCTGGTAATTCACCGTTTTCCCATTTCTCGATGAATTCTTCGGTGCTGAGATGAGTAACCTTACGCACCTCGCGCTCAAAAAGTTTTTTGCCTTTCTCCCGAGAAATAGCTTTAGGGAGATCCCAGCTCTTTGTATATGTCCTGTGAATCGGCATCGCTCCCCCTGATGGTGTGCACGCATATATACCACAAACAGGATCGCTCAACGCCAACAAATTGACGACCTTATCCTTAGAACAATCTACCGCCGCTCTAGCCTACGCCTCAATTCACGGCACCGGCACGCACTTGTACGCGATTCCGGTGTAGGTCACGTTTGTCTGTTCCATGCTGCCGCTGCCCTGCCCAAAAGAGCCTGTCTGGCCCGCGCGATTTGTGAGTAGCTGCACGGTATTCGCTCCCATCTTATACGCCTTGTTCTTCATGTCGTTTCGTGCGCCGGTCTCCAGATTGGCATTACTCGTGAAGCCGCCGGTAAGCAGATCGCCTTGATTCCCGGTCACTTCGCCGAGGTAGGTGCAGCCTTGCGGCTCATTCGTGACGAGCCTCACCTGTTGAGCACCCGATTCGAGTTCCACCGCCGCACAGCCGGTGAGAATATCGACACACACGATCGCGAACACGATCTCAATCCGCATCATTCACCTCGCTTTAATGGCTCGTGAGTAAGGCGTTGTGACTATGAAGAAAAGTTCCTTTCTCGTCAAGGGACACTAGTGGGGGGCCGCCATATCTTCACGGCTGAAGAGGTCTTGATAATCGTACACGCTCTGGCTACAGTACGGACGCGATCAGCATCTCACCGTGACGTCTACGTATCGTCATGCATCCCGCAGCCGACATCGAGCCAGCCGCGTCTCTTCAGGCAACGGTCTCTCACGAAGGCACGCTCTCTCTCTTGCTTATCGGACGATTGGATTCCTCCACCACGGGATCGCTGTGGCGGCAAGCCATGCAGGCGCTTGAACAGAAGAAGCCCGTCCGTCTCATCGTCGACGCCTCGCGTCTTGCTTATTGCGATGGGGCCGGAGCGGCGCTGTTGCTGGAATTACGTCATTACCAAGAGAAGGCTGGCGGTGATTTCGACATCCGCCATCTTCCGGCATCGGTTCAGTACCTGGTGGATCTTTACGGCCCGGCCGCGACAGAGGATGCGGCCCCCGGCGCGTCCGAATCAGTTCCCTTCGTCGAGCAGATGGGGCGGGCATCGACGCAGGTGTGGAAAGACCTCTACACGCTCGTCGCATTCCTTGGCGAGTTGTCGGCAGCGTTGGTGTACGCCGCGACGCATCCCAGATCGGTGCGCTGGAAGGACGCCGCCATGACTGCGGAACTGGTCGGCGTCAACGCCCTGCCCATTATTGCGCTGATCGGGTTTTTGCTCGGCTTGATCATGGCCTTTCAATCGGCCATTCCCATGCGACAGTTCGGAGCGGAGATTTTCATCGCCAACCTGATCGGGCTCTCCATGATCCGCGAGCTCGGTCCCTTGCTGACAGCGATCATCCTGGCCGGGCGATCGGGCTCGGCGTTCGCGGCGGAACTCGGAACAATGAAAGTCAATGAAGAGATTGATGCGCTGACCACCATGGGACTCGAGCCGGTTCGCTTTCTCGCCGTGCCCCGGGTGATTGCCGCGGTCGCGATGACGCCGCTCCTGTCCGTGTTCACGAGCCTGTTCGGCTTGATCGGCGGCGCGGTGGTGATGCGGTCGCTGGGCTTTCCCCTCGTGACTTACGTCGATCGCATTCAGTCGTCCGTGCAGCCGGGGGATCTGCTCCAAGGGTTGTTCAAGGCCGTAGCCTTCGGCATCGTGGTCGCCGGGATCGGTTGCCTGCGGGGCCTGCAAACCAAGACGGGGGCCTCCGCGGTCGGGGACTCGACGACGAGCGCCGTCGTCAGCGGGCTCATTCTCATTTCCGTCGTGGACGGCCTCTTTGCAGTGGTCTTCTATTATCTTGGTGTCTGACATCCGTATGAGCCCGGAACAGGAACCGATCATTCGGGTCGAGCACTTTACCGCCGCATACGGCGGGCAGGTGATCATCGATGATATTTCATTTGAGGTGCGCCGAGGGGAAATTTTTGTGATCCTCGGTGGGTCGGGCTCAGGGAAGAGCACGCTCCTCAAGCATATGATCGGCCTGAATCCAACCACCGCGGGACGGATTCTGATCGACGGAGCGGACATCGTGACCGCCGAAGGCGCGGAGCGGAAACAGATTTTGATGAAGATCGGCGTCATGTATCAACGCGGTGCCCTGTTCGGCTCCATGACCTTGTTGGAAAATGTCCGCCTCCCGTTGGAGGAGTTCACGGATTTGCCGACGGAGGCGATGGATCGTCTGGCGATGATGAAGCTGCACCTGGTCGGGCTTCGGACCTTTGCGCAGTACCTGCCTTCGGAGATCAGCGGCGGCATGCAAAAGCGGGCGGCGATCGCCCGCGCCATGGCGTTAGACCCGCACATTCTCTTTCTCGATGAGCCGTCGGCGGGACTTGATCCCATCACCTCGGCGGAGTTGGATCATTTGATCGTGCGCCTCGCGCGAAGTTTGACCACGACCTTTGTCGTCGTCACGCACGAGTTGCCGAGCATTTACACGATCGCCGATCGGGTCATCATGCTCGATAAACGGATCAAGAAGATTGTCGCCTCGGGCCCGCCGCAAGAATTGCGTGACCATTCGACCGATCCCTGGGTTCGGCAATTCTTCAATCGGGAAGTCTCCGTTCAGGTGGGCGATGTCACAGTCACGACGCCCGCCAGCACGCACATAGCATGAGAAGAGACGATGCGTCGGGAACAGAATGAGCGCGAAGACCCACTACTTTAAGATCGGCGTGTTCGTCCTCAGCGCCGTCGCCCTCGCGGTGATCGGTCTTATCGTGCTCGGCGCCGGCGCGCTGTTCGAAAAGAAAATCATCATGGAAACCTATTTCGATGAATCGGTTCAAGGGCTCGGCGTGGGGGCGCCGGTCAAGTACCGGGGGGTGACGGTCGGAAGCGTCGAGCACATCGGGTTTGTGAGAAATGAGTACACTTCCGAACTCCATGAGGACGAGCTGCATCACTACGGCCACTACATCGTCGTCCGGCTGTCCGTCAAAGAGGTGTTCCCGGGGATGTCCGACGACGAGATAAAGACGATGATGGCCAGGCGCATCGAAGAAGGGCTCCGCGTTCGATTGACCTCCCAAGGAATCACCGGCGTCGTCTTCCTGGAAGCGGATTTCTTCGATCCGAACGAGAACCCGGCCTTGCAGATTGCGTGGACCCCGAAATATCTCCGTATTCCATCCGCCCGCAGCACCATTGCGGTTCTCGGCTCCGCCCTCAACAAGATCGTCAAGGATTTGGAGCAGGCCGGGGTTCACAAAATCACTGCCGATTTGGATGCGCTCCTCGTGGCAACCACCAAACTCGTCAAGGACACAGATGTAGAGCGCCTCACCGGGCGGGCCGGCGAGGTCTTGGGAGAATTTCAAGGCACGCTTCAAGAGGCCCGTCGTCTGCTGCAAGGGCCGGAGATGAAAACTATCCTATCCGATGCCTCGGCCACGGCTACGGAAGCCAGGCGGGTCGTCACGGATCTCTCGCAGGCGTCCAAGCAGATCAAACTCTTCTCAGACGAGCTTCCCGGCACCATCGGGCGCGTGGAGAAGAGCCTGCGGCGCGTCGATACGCTGCTCTCGAATAAAAACACGGATGTGTCGGACATCCTCGAGAATCTACGAGTCGTATCCGAAGATCTTCGTGAGTTGACGGCCAATGCTAAGCGATACCCTTCTCAGGTGCTGCTGGGAGACCCTCCACCTCGAACAGGGTCGGGGAAACGGTGACGCGATCACAATTTCACATCTCATTGAGACGGGCCATGTTGCTCGGCCTGCTGCTGACCGGCGGATGCGTCAACTTGGCCAAAACCTTTCCGGAAAAGCATTACTTTGCTTTGGATGTGTCACGGGCCGGCGAACAGGCCGGTCCTGTTTCGGGGACCATCCTCAAGATCCACCGGTTTCACATCTCTCCACGGTATGAAGGCAAGGAGATGGTCTACCGCACCGGCGACACGAGGTACGAGGCCGATTTTTACAACGAGTGGTTTGTCTCGCCCGCGGCCATGGTGACGCAGCAGGTCCAAAACTGGATCATGAATGCCGGGCTCTTTCAGCATGTCGTCGAGGCATCCAGCTATCTGGATGCCTCACACATCATGGAGGGCGCGGTGACTGCGCTCTACGGGGATTATCGCTACAAAGGGACGCCGAAGGCCGCGCTTGACGTACAGATTCTACTGATTCATGACGGCCCGACTCGCGCCGACATCGTCTTTCGGCGGGATTACCGGCAGCTCGTGGATCTGGCAGATACGTCTCCCGAAACGTTGACCCGAGGGTGGAATGAAGGCCTACGGCTCATGCTGGCGCAGCTTGAAAAGGATCTCCGTGGAGTAGATCTGAAGACCCCGAATGAGAAACCGGCGTCTGCGTCTGATCGGTAAGGAAAAACGTTGAGACCCGAAAGAAGTTCGGCTAGTCGGTGGATTTGTGAGCGAGACGCTTTTCAATGATCCGGCGACTGAGCCGCATGAGCGCAAACGACAAGACCACGGAAATGGGGACGAACGCGGCCGTTGCGATCGTGGCATTGGAAATCCATCCCATGTCGTGGAGGCCTTTGAAGACATAGTTCGCAAGCCCGCTCAGGTAGTACGCGATCAAGATGATCGACAGACCTTCGACGGTGTGTTGCAGGATGGCTTGGCTCTTGGTCGTCTGATCCACGCTGGTCAACAGCACGAGATTTTGCTCTTCCAAAAGTAGATCGACCCGCGCGCGGATGATCGCGATGATGCCTTCGAATCCCGTCTTGAGCGTCTCAATGCGCCGGAGCAACTGCTGGTATCCCTCCGCAACGCCGGTCACGCCTCCCAAGACATAGTCCGACAGCAAGCGACAGGACGGCAGCGGCTGTTCTTGCAGCGATCCCATCGTGGTTTTTACGATCTTGTCGTACGGCACCGCGGCGGAGAGTTCGTAGTGCATGCGTCCAGCCAATCGATTCACTTTCATCAGATCTTCCGTCAGGTGATTGAGCCAGCGCTGAAGCGACGCCGACGTGGACTCGTTCAACTGGCCGGTAATGATTTCCCGCTGCCTCAGATGGAGCTGCTCGAACGCATGCACCTCATCCACCGCCGATGAGAAGATCGGCTTCTGCATGAGAATCAAATGGTAATAGGTCTCGATCCGGACGATGGCATCGACGATGCGGAGCAGATGGTCGGGCGGGGTAGTCGATGGGGAGATCACAAGATACCGTTCCCGATCGTGCTCGTCCGGCGTAAACGTCGTGACGACGGCAATATCCTCGCCCAGCACGCGGCCGCCGTACAATGTCGGGCCCGGCATGACGGAACGGCAGGCTGCGGGCGAGACATCGGGCCCCTGCGTGATCACAATATCCAAGGCATTGACACGCAGGCCCAACGGTGAAAGCGGGAAGAAGTACTTGGGATACGTCAGTGGACCGAACGACAGCGGCTTGGTCCGTTCAGAGGGAATGTGCCACACCTGGTAGCTGTAGTATTCCGTGTGCGCATCCCACACGACGATCAGCCGATCGCCTCCACTGTCCGTCCGCACGCCGTATCCGAATTTATCGTGCAAGACGGTCGTGGCGCCGGGAACTTCCAGAGAGTGCAAAATCTGTCTGAACTCCTCCCGGCTGCGCGGGCGTTCTATCGGCGGGTTGGCCATGCGGTGCGCCACATGGTGCACATGAGCGGGGACCGCCAGCCACTCCTCGAGATGTTTCTGTGGACGCTCATGGAGCCGTCGGAGGGAGTGCTCGTTGTGCTCCGAATGGGTGATGCTCATGATGCCTCGGTACGGGATACGCTATTTGCCGGCGGGCGCCTTCACGGACGCGCCGATACTGGTTAAGCCCGCCGCCGCGCAGGCTTCATCGAGATGGCCCCCGGGCGCGCCGCCGACGCCGATGCCTCCGACCACCTCGCCGTCGATTTCAATCGGCAGCCCGCCGCCGAGGATGAGAATTTTGTCGTCCATATCCCGCAGTCCGTGAACCGCCGGTGTCTTTCCGACCATGTCGGCGAGTTCCCCGGTGGGGCGGCGCAAACTCGCCGCAGTGTAGGCTTTCTTGCTGCTGCTGTTGATCGTATGCGGGCCGGCGCCATCGCCTCTCATCAACGCTTTCAGCACGCCCGCGCGATCCACGACGGCGACGCTGACCTTATGGCCGTCCTGTTTGCATTTGTCGAGTGCCGCTGTTGCCGCTTTTCCGGCTAACACCAACGGTAAGGTGGCTTCCCGGGGGAGGTCCTCGGCCGTCGCCATGGTGGTGCAGAACGGTAGGGTAAGCATGATTGAGAAGAGGAGGATGGATGGCGGGCGCTGAACAACCTTCGGAACTTTAGTCCTGAACATTGGCTTCTCCCTTTCACGATGGTGAGAAAATACAGCGACGTGTGGGAGAGAAGTACCAAGATGCCATGAGATAGTCAATTCAGATAATCCTCACTCTTAGTGCACCATACATTTGGATACAGCCTCGTATCTTTTCACATACAGCCGCTTGTCGGTCGCCTGAACCCGTTTCACTTAACTCGTGAAAATTTCGCATTAACTTTTTATAACCGGGGTTCATGTCAGTTGGCATGTGAGTTGCCCCGCCCTGAAGTACAGCAGCGCCCAACCGACGCTGCACTCTGCAACGCTTCATGATCCAGTGGGGTCTCGATGTCTCCGAATGCTAACCAGACGAAGCCTCCCTCAGTGCGCCAGGATCGAGTAGGACGCTCCGGAGAGCCTGTCTTCGCCTTAGCGTTCCGGGGCGGCGGCTTCGATACCATCATGCAGCTCGGAGTCATCCATGCGCTGATGGTCAGCGAGCGACGCGCCCCTGACGCCGTGGCCGGCGTGTCGGCCGGC
>DATFCE010000396.1:0-2230 GCA_035253365.1 Nitrospiraceae bacterium | reverse complement strand
TCCAATATTCCCCACTGCTGCCTCCCGTAGGAGTTTGGGCCGTGTCTCAGTCCCAATGTGGCTGATCATCCTCTCAGACCAGCTATGGATCGTCGCCTTGGTAGGCCTTTACCCCACCAACTAGCTAATCCAACGCGGGCCAATCCTTCCCCGATAAATCTTTCCCCCGTAGGGCGTATGCGGTATTAATTCCAGTTTCCCGGAGCTATTCCGCAGGAAAGGGTATGTTCCCACGCGTTACTCACCCGTCTGCCACTCCCCTTGCGGGGCGTTCGACTTGCATGTGTTAAGCCTGCCGCCAGCGTTCGTTCTGAGCCAGGATCAAACTCTCAAGTTGAGAATTCAATCTCGACTAAATCACGTCATTCTGAATCGACGAGAACTCACACCCATCATTCCGCGCATCACTGCGCTCATAATGAGGTGTATTCTCTTGTTCAAAACGTGACCGTCAAAGTCTATTCCAGAGATCCAAATTACCTTCAGACCCCGCAAGCTTCGCCGCCCACGTTTCTCTTTCTTCTCATATTCAATTGTCAAATAACAGACCGCCCAAAGCAGTCACAAAATCAATCGCCCCAAAGCCATAAGCCCCGAAACCCAACAAGCAATCCGCTCATCAACTTGATTTCTTGAGAACGAAAGTCGCCGTCGCCAGCAGCGCCGCCGCCCTCGTTCAGTGAGCGGACTTATAAATCCACACCCTCAAACAAGTCAACACGCACATCGTCAAAAAACTGACATTTTTATCAAGATATTGATTTTATTAGGGAGTTTCGTGGTTTTGACGAGAACCAGAGAAAAGAGCGGCCTTCATGTCGCGACTGGCCCTGTTCCAGGAAACATGCAATAGGAACGGACGAGAGTTTCAGAAGACCTGAGGCGCCTAACGCCTCTTTATAAAGCCAAGAATTGGAGAGCCCGTGCGCATTCTCGATGAAGCCGTCATTTCCGAGCTGCCGAATTATTACCGTGGCAAGGTGCGGGAAAACTACGATCTGCCCGACGGCAACCGCATCATCATATCGACCGATCGCCTGAGCGCCTTTGACCGTATCCTCACCTGCATACCTTATAAGGGACAGGTATTGACCCAGACGGCACGCTACTGGTTCGAACAGACGAAGGATATTTGTCCGAACCACGTCGTGAGCTATCCCGACCCCAATGTCGTCATCGGCAAGCGACTGGACATATTGCCGGTCGAGGTGGTGGTTCGCGGTTATCTGGCCGGCACCACCGGCACCTCCATCCTGACCCTTTATAAGAAGGGTGAGCGGCAGATGTACGGCATGAGCCTGCCGGACGGGATGAAAGACAACCAGATTCTGCCCGAACCGGTGATCACGCCGACAAGCAAGGCCTTCGATGGCGGCCATGACGAACCGCTGACACCGGCCGAGATCGTGGAGAAGAAACTGCTGACGCAGGAGCAATGGGACACGCTTTCCCGTTATGCACTGGCGCTGTTCAAGCGCGGGCAGGAAATCGCCGCGAAACAGGGTCTCATTCTCGTCGACACGAAATATGAATTCGGGACGGATGAAAACGGCACCATCATCCTGGCCGATGAGATCCACACCCCCGATAGCAGCCGCTACTGGATGGCCGACAGTTATGAGGAAAGCTTCCGCAACGGAACACGGCCGGCAAGCTTCGACAAGGATTTCGTGAGAGCCTGGGTCGCCGAACGCTGCGACCCTTATAAGGACGACGTTCCCGAAATTCCGCAGGACCTCGTCTTGCAGACTTCGAAGGTCTATATTGATGCTTACGAGCGCATCACCGGACAGAGCTTCGTTCCCGACGATAGCGGCGAGACGCCGCTTGCAAGAATACGCCGGAACCTGGAGCCGTTCTTCCCCGGAGTCTGACCGTGAGCAAAACGATCGAACAGGCGAGAAAGGACGACAGGAAGAGTGACCGTCCTGTCAGGCGCCGGCCTCGCCGTTCCGCCGAGGAAACGCGGCGGGACATTCTCGCCAAAGCAGAAGAGCTTTTCCGGGAGCGCGGTTTCAATGCGGTGGCGATTGCCGATATCGCCGCGGCGCTCGGCATGTCTCCCGCCAACGTCTTCAAGAATTTCAGTTCGAAGAATGCGCTTGTCGATGCGATCGCCTTCGAGCAGATCGGCGCATTCGAACGGGACATCCAGCCGCTGGATAAAAGCCACGCGCCGCTTTCGAGACTGCGCCACCTCGCCCGTACCCTGATGGAACAGCACCACCAG
>DATFCE010000395.1:0-15615 GCA_035253365.1 Nitrospiraceae bacterium | reverse complement strand
CCGAAATAGGTCAGGCGGCGCCGGCCGTCGCCGGCATGTCTTCCTCCGGCCACAGCATCGAGCCGGACGGATAGGCCGTGGCGAGCAGGGCGCGACCCTTCAGGCCTTGCTTGAGGTCCAGGCAGTTGACGATGCCGACGCGGAAGCCGCCGGGCGGCATCGCGTGGTCTTCCGGTCGCTTGTCCTCGTGGAAGGGGATCTGCACGCTCTTGACCGTCGGAAGGTCGAGGACCGCCCGGATGCGGTCGGGGCCGGGCCGTCTGTAGCGGATGCCGTGCCGGCCGAACATGGTGACGCTGTAGCCGTCGCGCCGGTCGTCGTCGGAGAAGCTCCACACGCCTTCGGCATAGAGCTTCACGGCTGCCTCGGTCCACCCGGCGCCGTAGAGGTCCGGCCATTGGTCGGCAAACCGCATGTGCGCTTCGATGATGCGCCCGCCGATCGTCTCGACGTTCATGAGGCCGGTGTAGCCCTTGAGATTTGTGGCGATCCACTGGCCGAGATAGCGCTCGAGCTCCGGGCGCGCGGCGGCATGAATGGTCCAGTAGTCGAACATGCCGTCGCCGAAGGCCTTGCCGGTCGTGTGCCGCCACCAGCGCGCCCTGCCGTCGACGACCGCGACGTCGGTGCTGACGTGCTCGCCGTCGAGCAGCCTCATCCAGAAGTGGCCGGGCAGGTAGTGGAGGGCGGCGTCTTCCTCCGATGTGAGGACCCGGCTTCCGACGCCCATGCCCTTGAGGTTGGTCATCGGCTTAGAGAACACCGGGTAGCGGGGCGGCGGTACGCCGTGCGGTCCCGCCTCGAGGCCCTGGCTCAGGGCGATCGCGAGCTTGTTGTAGATCCAGTTGAACGCCGGATACCACTGGTAGGCGTCTGCATCCTCGGTCGGAATGCGGACGTCATCGGGGCAAACGACGTTCTCGAAATACTGCAGGCGCCAGGGATCGGCTTCGCAGAACGGCATCGGCGGCGCGTCTCAGGACGGTTGTCGGGCAGTAAGCCTAGCAAGACCGGACGGTGTCGCAAGCGGCGAATGGCAGACCTCGCCAAATCGTGATCCGCGCCCGCCTCGTCAGCGGATCGTCCAGGTCATCGCCACGTCGATCGAAACCGACTGCTCGCCCTCGGCGATGGGTACGCTGGCGTCGGCGGCCGCTTCCATGCGCTGCGCCTTCATGTAGACCGGCTGCGGCGGACGGGTGACCTGCTCGGAGATCGACAGGATGGAGTCGAGCGTGACTCCCGCCGCCTCGGCATAGAGCTTCGCTTTGCGGGTGGCATCCTGGACGGCCGACTTGCGTGCCTCGTCCTCGAGGCTGTCGGGGTCGTCGATGGTGAAGCTGATGCCGTAGATCTGGTTCGACCCCTTGCTGACCGCTTCGTCGAGGATGGTGCCGAGATCGGCGAGCTTCCTCACGGTCACGACGAGCTGGTTCGATACGTCGTAGCCGGTGATCCGCGGCGGCTTGCCGCCGGAATTGTCGTAGTCGTAGACCGGGTTTACGCTGAAGTTGGAGGTCTGGATGTCCTTGGCCGCGATTCCGGCGCCAGTGAGGCTCGCGAGGATTGCCGTCATTGCGGCATTGTTGGCGGTCAGCGCCTGGCGCGCCGTGTCCGCCCGGCTCATGACGCCAAGCGTGACGACCGCGGTGTCCGGCCGGGCCCGCACCTCGCCGGTGCCGGTCAGCGTCAGCGTCCGGGGCGGCTTTTCGGGTGCCTGCGCCAGGGCGGGAACGCCGCCGGCAAGACAGGCGGCAAGGGCGAGCGGGGCGAGAACGGTTTTCAGCATGGACGGGCTCCGTGACGGGACTGCGGGGAGGTTCTGCGTTGCCATTGCGACATTCTCGCGGCGGCTCAGCGGAATGGCGGCTCGTCGAAGATTCTGAGCTTGCGCGAATGCAGGCCGCGACGGTCGCGCTTCAGGCCGTCGAGCGCGGCGATGCCGATCAGCAGGTGCTCCTGGATCGCCCGGTCGTAGAATGCGTTTGCCGCACCGGGCAGCTTGATTTCGCCGTGCAGGGGCTTGTCCGACACGCACAGCAGGGTGCCGTAGGGAACGCGCAGGCGATAGCCCTGCGTGGCGACGGTCCCCGATTCCATGTCGACGGCGATGGCACGCGACAGGTTGATGCGTTTGCGCTCCTGGCTCCAGCGGAGCTCCCAGTTGCGGTCGACGTTTGTGACCACGGTGCCGGTGCGCAGGCGCGCCTTGAGGGCCTCGCCCTGTTCCCCCGTCACTCGCGCCGCCGCCTGCTGCAGCGCGACCTGCACCTCCGCCAGTGCCGGAATGGGAATCTCGGGCGGCACCAGGCTGTCGAGAATGCGGTCCTGGCGCAGATAGCCGTGTGCGAGAACGTAGTCGCCGATCCGCTGCGACTGACGAAGTCCGCCGCAATGCCCGATCATCAGCCAGCAATGGGGCCGGAGCACGGCGAGATGGTCGGTCATCGTCTTGGAGTTCGACGGCCCGACGCCGATGTTGACGAGCGTGATGCCGTCGCCCTTCTCGGAGGTCAGGTGATAGGCGGGCATCTGGTATCGATGCCAGGGAGCGCCGAGGATGCGCCGGGCGATCTCGGGAGCCTCCTCGCCGCGGCCGATCGTCTCTCCGCCGGGCAGGTGCAGGTGCGTGTACGGTCCGTCTTCCTGCAGCCGGGCGACGGCAAAGCTCACGAACTGGTCGACGTAGCGGTGATAGTTCGTGAGCAGGATCCACGACTGGAAGTGTTGCCAGGGCGTTCCCGAGTAATGGACGAGGCGGCGCAGCGAATAGTCGACCCGGGCCGCGTCGAACATGGCGAGCGGACGCGGCCGCCCGGGAACCTGGTCCCAGGTGCCGTCGGCGATCTCGTCTCCCACCGCGAACAGGTGCGGGGCGGGAAAGTGATGGGCCAGCTCCAGCGCGCTGACGCCGCCATGTTCGAGCTCGTCGCCGTGCTCGAGCACGTAGGGGTAGGGGATTTCCTGGTCGCTCATGTCGACGGCGATGGTCGCGCCGTAGTCGTTGACGAGGTGGGTCAGCTGCTCGACGAGGTACGGCCGGAACGCTTCCGGCTGCGTGACGGTGGTTGCATAGACGCCGGCGCCCTGGAATTTCGCATACGCCCTCGCGAGCGACGGCTGCGGGGCGTCGGGCGAGTAGGTCACCGAGAGTTCCGGATAGCAATACCGCGTTCGTTCGTCCCGCATCGGGCGGTTCCGCGTGCGGACGAATCCGTCGAGAGCCTGGCGGAGGCTGTCGGTCGCCTGTCGATGCAGCAGCACCAGTCGGTCGACCGCCGCCTCCGGAGTAAGGACGTGGGTCGCCGCCGTTGTCTTCATGGATAACGATTCGCCTTGGCGCATGAACGGTTCTGAAAAATATGGCATTCGGCGGCGTTCTGCTATAGGCATCGCCGCGGGGGCCCGTAGCTCAACGGTTAGAGCTAGCGGCTCATAACCGCTTGGTTGGAGGTTCGAGTCCTCCCGGGCCCACCACCCATAAATTCGCAGTCTGATTCATTTCGTTTTTCTTGTTTCTTTGTCCCACCACTCTGCACAGGAGATGAAAGTGGGACCTTCTTGTTCGCCTCACGTTCTGGCACAATGAGGTGCATAGCGTCCGCAGCCAGTTTGTTCCGCCGAGCCGCGCGTGTATAGTGCGCTGCTTGGCTCATACTCTCCCAGCCGAAAATCGCTTGCAGCTGAGATTCAGTGGCTCCATTTTCTGCGGCGAGGACCGCGCCTGCTTTGCGCAGGCCATGAGCTGAACACTTGGGTAGGTTTGCGGCATCGCACCACTCACGAAACGCATTGCCAAAGCCGTTCGATGTGTATGGCCGATTGAAGTGCGTTACGAGGTAGGTGAGATCGCCGCAAGGAGAGGCAGCGATGATTTCGCGGAGCTCTGGCAATATTGGCGTTGCCATTTCCATTCCGGTTTTTCGCTGCCGATAGTGAAGGACGCCATCACGCTCATGCTGTCGCCCGAGCGTCACGACGTCGGAGCGTCGTTGCCCCGTGTACAGCAGCAGGGCCATTGCCAGCCGTGGTTTGGTACCAATCGGCCATCGGGCTTCGAACTGCTGAACCTCCTGTGTTGTCCAAGTGTGGTACCCCTCAGTCTTGGAACGCAAATAGCTGATCTCCGCCGCAGGATTTCGATCAATCAGGTCTTCTTCAACGGCGTATGCAAACAAATGCCGCAGAGCCTTGATGAGATTGGTCGCAGCGCCAGGCTTATGTCGCAACATGTCGCGTTGCTTACGAACGTGCCGTGGCAGCATGAGTTTGAATGGAAGAGAACCGATATTCTCCCGATTGCAGAAACTATCAAGGATAAGCTGTCTTACTCGTTGCGAGCGTGGTGTCAGCCTGTGAAAAAGATCGGAATGGTAAAATTCGTGGCACAGAGCACCAATGCTGCCAGCTTGCCACGTCTCTCTCTTAGCTTTTTTGTGAAGTTCACCGCATTCCGCGGCCGCATAGGCAGTCATAAACTCGTCCGAACCGGGTCGCCCGCGCAACCGAATCTTTGGCTTATCCTTGATGCGATAATAGTAACGGACGTTGCCGTGCCGATCGACATCGGCAACGACATGTTTCAATCGGACGGTTGCCATAGTGCGCTTTCCAGAAGTCATGCCGCATGATCCCAAGGATTGCGGCTATCTTCATCAGGCAGTGCAGAGAACGCCTCGTCAAGCATCTGCCGATCCCAGACTTTGCGGCTGTTGATAGTTTTGGGCTTCGGCATGCGACCGTCCTTGATCATGATATCGAAAAGAGAAGGACTTACCCCGATATACGCCGCCGCCTGCTCGCGGTTCACACCGCGGGGCGCTAATGAGGGAGGTAGCGGGCAGACCTTCACCTTCAGAAGCTCCTATTCTCCCGATCTCCCTTGAGAGCTCCAAGACGACCCGTCGATCTCCTTCAGCTCGTCGATTTCCTGCGCACGGCGCAGTTGGCACAGTTTGCCGGTGAACTTGCTATGAGCTTCGAGCGTCTGCGCCTGGATGTAGTGGCGCTCTGTGGTCTTGAAGGTCCGGTGACCTAGAAGAGGTGCAGCAAGAAGGACGTGCACCGGATCATTGATGGCCAGCGACGTGGCTGCCGAATCGCGAAAGAGGTGTGGATTGACAGATTTGCCGAAAGTTTTGCGAGTCCAGAAAACAACCCTGTCGTAGAGAGCCATCTGAGTCAGAGGCGAACCATCCGCCGAAACCCACAGGCGATCGCCGGCAGGCGCTGTCCAGCGTCCTCTCCGGCCTTTTAGGAGAGGCCGGTGGATACGCAGATACTCGTCCAGGGCCTCCACCAAAGATTTAGGCCAGTCGTATTCCAGAGCGACATGGGTTTTGGTGAGGGCAGAGGAGAGAACGATCATCCACGTGCCGGCTACCGAGATCACATCGCGGCCGAGGGTAAGATCTGTGATATTGCGCCGGCGCAAAGGGCGGAGCGCGAGCAGGGCAATGATCAACCCATCGCGGAACAGCAGGGCCGAGCGGCGCGAGGAAAGCCGGGTGGTCGCCTGGCTCATCAAATTCAGGCCCAAGGCATAGAGTTCGGTCGCGCCGACTAGTCGTTCATATTTCCGTGAGGGCGTGGCGGCTCTTGCCCTGATCTTGCTCTTGAAACGCTTGATAAAGGCCCAGTCTTTCTCAGGACCCATGATGGTAGCCATCTGCCCGAGTTCAGAAAGACGCTGACAGATGGTGCTGTTTCTGTTGCCGAGCTGTTCGAGCTCGACAATGTAGCCTTTGACTTCCTCAGGCGTAATCCGTTCGGCGGGTGAGCTTTCGTCAAGACGACCCTTCCGCGCCAGATGAGTCAGCCAGCGGCCATAGCCACGCTCAATGGCATGATTGCTGATAGGCCGATGGTCAGCCCGTGTTCCTCCGGATTCGCACAGGAGATCCTCGGGCTCAAGCGCTTGAGCCCACCGGCGCTTATCGTCTTTCGGCCACAGCCCGGGTTTGAGACAGGCCCGCTCCGGCGCCTTTCCGCGTCCGTAAGGGCCGCCGCTCATGACTGGCTCCCATTGCGAAGCTTGAGGATTTCGGCATCGAAGTGCCGGGCGGCGGCAGTGGCCTCAAGTCCAGCATAGAAGTTGGACGTTGTGTCCATACTCTTGTGACCAAGAACCCGACGCACGACCTCATAACCGCCCGGATGGAGTCGGAGATAAATGAGCGCGGCGATGTGGCGGAAGAGATGAAGATTTATTGTGAAGCCGGCATAGCGCTGAACCGTCTCCATCACCTGAATGGCCAAGGTGTCCTTGTCCTTGCAGCCGCCATTGGGACTTGGAAAGAGCGCCGAATTGCCAGGCGCGGTCTCGCGGACGCTCTTGATGTACCAGCGGATGAGATTGGCGGACTGGTCCGGCAGTTCGAAGTCGAGATCAACACCATTCTTCACCTCCTGCGCCGGGATGGTGAGCATGAGCTTCCTCCCAGCAAGGCGGAGGTGCCGCTCGAGGTCGAGGCTCACGAGATTCTTCGAACGGATCGGTGCCATGAGGAGAAGCTCGATGGCCACCGCCACTTGACCCAGGGTCTTCCGCCGGTGCGCCGGAAGCTTACCGCGCTCAATCTCCTTGCGAAGTTCAAAGGGGAGGGACAGGAGCTTCTTGCAATTCGTTAGATCGTTGAACGGCCGCAGTCGCTCCCGGTTCTTCGGCGTCAGGCCGTGGTATGCGATCGATACCTTCTTCCCGATCTTGCGCATCTTCACCAGTGTCGCCTCATCAGCCTTGAGCCAATGGCGGGCCACGCCCTTGAGCATGGTGGCCATGTTGCCGGCCGTGGCGCTCGACTTGCCTCCAAAACGCTCACGGAAGTAGAGAAGGCCGAGGACGTAGCGGTCCGGGGTGAGACAAGCCGCCAAGGATGTCAGGCTTTGCGGATCACAGCCTTTGTGCACGAGGGCCGAGGCAAAGGCGCGCAAATGATAGTCCCTAGCCTCTACCGTGCCGTCGCTCAAAGGCTTGGGAGGCCCGTCTTCGGCGAGATCCGTGCCGGAACATCGAGCAAGCCAGTTGTCGACGTCTTCCTTGAGTGACGAGGGGAAGGCGGACCATGGCCGGGTATAGGTCTTGCGGCGGATCTCTCGAATAACCAAGATCTGCGGCCACCCTGGCACGCGCTCGACCGCCCGGTTCCAGGCGAGCGTCACATTTGCCCAGGTGGCCTCGGCATTCTTGAGCAGCGCTTCCTGGCACAGGCTCAATCGGAACCTCTCCAGTTCCTCAGCGGTCACAGCCTCCGGCGCGATGGCCCTCTCTGACAGCCAGCGGAGGAGCCGGGAGAGCTTGATGCGATCGCCGCGGACGGGGATTTTGCTGTGAAGGCGGGCCCAAGCCTCGCTCATGGGGAATTCGTTGCGGCCCTTCATCACGGGGCCCATCAATGCAAGGCTCGAACGGAAGAGGCTCAGCACATTGCGCCACCGCGCCGGTGCGATCCCCAAAGCCACTGGTGCGACCTGTCTGAGACGCGCATTCAACAGACGAACATCGACCAGAATTTCTGCCGGACGACGATCAACGGTACGAGCGACAGTGTTGATGGCGGAAAGCATATCGCGACGTCGGTGCGCGGCCATGGGTTTGGAACGCACAAGGGCACGAAGGTCGTCCAAGGTCGGTCGTGAGACGTTAGTAGGTGCCATGCGATGCCTCGTGATGACAGGGGTGATCAGAACTCCTGATTCGTGACAAAGTAGCATAGATTTTCAACACCAAATTCTTTGCTACCTTCTCACGACAGGCCAAACTACTTAGACATTTGAGCAAGTTAGTCACTCTGAGGCCGCTTCTGACAGATAGGCTTCTAGTGATGCCGGCGAGATCCGTATAAGTCGACCGACGCGCATCACATTGATCCTTTCCGAGGCGATGAGACGCCGGATTGTGCGGAGGCTGACCTGAAGGTGGTCAGCGACTTCCGTTGGCGTAAGCAAGGGTTCTGAGCGGGGGTTTGAAACAGGCACAATCAGTCCTTCCATTTGTTGGCTTCGAGCGAGCCTTGAGTTGCTAGCCTCGCTGCGGTGGTTGCGAGCGCTCGCGCACGCCTGCTTGTCGCAGGCGCGGAATGGGCAGTCTTCCCCTAAACCTTCAGTTTAGAGGGGTAGGTTTTAGGGAAGTGGAACCTGCGTAGAGGGAATAAAGCCAATTTTTTTGAGAACGGCGGCGACAGCTTTTGAAAGGCCAACCTCCTCTATGTTCATTTCCTCACAAACTGCGCGACAAAGTTTGTGAAATTGCCCTTCGGGGCTTGATGTGGGGCGATCATCAAAGAATTGATGATAGTCCCAGGCGAGCACGGCAATTAAAACGTTGCGGAAGCCATGCTTCACGGGCCGGCCACCCTTGTGTTTTGGAATTTTAGCAAGGGAGACATCAACGGCTAATCTCATCTCGCGCAGAAAGGTCGCTAAGAGCTTTGGTCCTGCCCGCGAGGCTTGGACCTCCCGATTTAGCTGCCTTTGCTCATCAGCATCGAGTTGTTGCGTCCAAGTTATGGGTGCAATTGAGGGCCGCGGAACGGCAATCCCAGTCAGCTTCTCTAGCCCTTCTTCACTAAGGAGTTCCCCTAGTTTAGGGAGCAATGTATCGAAAAGAGGGGGCTCTAGTGCTCGCTCGCGCTTGGCGATAAGTTTTTCCATTGCATGCAAAGCTTGCCTGAGCTTTTCCAGTGCATCTTTTCTTTGATGGTACTTAGGATGCAGTAGGTGGTCTTCATAGTTTCGTGTCGTTCTGACAATCAGCTCGGCGAGCGCTGATCCTCGTTCACTGATTCCGAACTGCTTAGTAATTCTTGAAGCTGCTCTTTGAGTAAAAAGTTCATATTCACGTGCTCTTGTCATCTGTTCCTCCTGTTCACGACAGAGCTCAGCCTTGCTAAGGTTGGGGGCGTAGGCTCGAACGAGGTAGTCTGGGCCTTCATCGCATTCCGCCGATGGCAAATCCGCACTGTTTCATCCTAACTTATGCGCAAACGGGATTCTTCTATGGGGCAGCCACTGCCGCCTACCGGCCTCCTGTTGGACGCGGACTTAGATTTGCGTTGACTCTTTGCAGCAACAAGCTCCCGATAGTGCCGCCTAGGCTCTATGGGCAAACGAAGGGAGATCCCCATGGAAAGTATCAATCGCAGAACAGCAATGACGGTTGGTCTGATGGTGGCTGCAATGCCACTTGTTCCAGGATCTGCAGGCGCCGTCCCCAAGGCCTACGGGCCGAGTGACGGAGAAGAACTTTCTCCTGGCATTCGGTTGGTCAAACTGGGTACGCGGGAATCCAATATTGCCGCCTATAAGACCGTGGAATTGGTGGATATTGTGTACCAACCGGGCGCGGCCGACCCTCCTGGAGAGGTTATGGAGGCCGATATGGTATGCACGACCATCGTAGGCGAGCTGGAGGTTACAGCGGGTGAACAGAAGTTCACTGCAAAAGAGGGGGATGTTTGGGCATGCGGCAAGGGCAGCACCAAGGAAGCTGCCTCGAACAAGGGAAGCGAAACTGCCGTGATGCGCGTTATCATGATGCACGCTTAAGCTCGCTTGAGATGCGCGCCCGAACCCTAAAAAGTAAGATGGCGGTCGCGCGCGCTGTAACCAGATCAAAATCCTGGGAGGGATAGCCATGACTCATCTTCGACGCAGAGACTTCATCATCCAAAGCAGCACCGTTCTCGCCGGTTTGTATTTCTCGCGACTGGCTCACGCATTCCCCACTCGTGAAGGCGAGACGGTAATTCCGTGGCTCGACCAGCCGGCGCCCAATCCCGATCCGGTGGGGATTCAGAGCCAGCTCGTTTGGGAGGATCTCAACTCGTGGATTACGCCGAACGAGAAGTTTTTCAGCATCTCGCATTTCGACCGACCCACGATCGACGCAAGCTCGTGGAAACTCGAGATCGATGGTCTGGTGAAGAAGCCCTTGAGCCTGTCGCTAGCCGATATCAAGGCTCGGCCCCGACAGGAGGTGGTTTTCACGGTGGAATGCTCCGGCAATCACGGCTTTCCATTTTTCACGGGTGGCATCGGGAATGCGAAGTGGGCCGGAACGCCGCTTGCCGCTATCCTGACGGAAGCTGGAGTTCAGGACGATGGCATCGAAGTCGTCTTTTGGGGAACCGATGCGGGAGACATCGAACTCAAAGACGACATCCGCAATGTCAAAATGCACCAGAACTTCGCGCGCAGCATGTCGCTGGCCGATGCGATGAACCCCAACAATATCCTTTGCTATGAGATGAACGGAACCGATTTGCCGGCTGCAAACGGGTCTCCGCTGCGCCTTGTAGCCCCAGGCTGGTATGGGATTGCGAATGTGAAGTGGCTGAAACGAATAGAAGTGCGTAACACACGTTTCGAAAGTTTGCTTATGGGCCGCAACTACGTGACCATCCGCGAGGAGGATCACAATGGTGAAACGGTATGGGCGGAGACTTCTGTGGGGAAAGCCCTGCTGAAATCCGCTCCAGCAAAAGTAACAAAGGATGGCACTGGCTATCGGGTTGTTGGAGCAGCATGGGGCGCCCCCATTGAGAAGGTGGAAGTAAAAATTGATGACGGTCCGTGGCAACCCGCCAACATCGATCACAGTGAAGCGGCAGAATTTGCTTGGAAGATTTGGTCCCTAGACTGGCCCAATCCTTCCGCGGGGGAACACGCCATTACCTCCCGAGCCATCGACGCGGCAGGAAACATGCAACCTGCCATGGACGATCCGTGGATTGCGAAGAAGCACACTTATTGGGAAAGCAATGGCCAGGTAACGCGACGGGTGAGAATTTAATAGAAGCAGGTAATTGACCCGATCGGATATCTGTTGAGGCCTTTTCGAGCTATTGCAGTGATTTCAGTTGCGGGGGCAGAAGCTCTGTAAAAGCACCCTCATGCCACGCAGGTTTGAAAAGCCGCCGGCGTTCGTCGCTTCGTAGGTCCTGACGTTGTCGGCCGAGCCGCCCTTGAAGGCCGGCTGGATCAGCAAATGCCATGCGCCTTGCCCCTATCCATGTCCCAGCGTTGGAGCAAATGCGACATTGGGTGTTTGTGATTGGCTCGTTTGTCGCCGTGCCACCTTCAGGAGTTGCGCACGAGCTTAAGCAGCTAGTTTGAACATCGTTCACCCGTGCGACAAGGCAGGAGCGGTGGGCCCGGCCTCGACCGAAATAGCTTGTTGGTGGTAGACAGCGTTCCAATCTGGACTGTCTGACCCGCGATCGTACCCGTATGCAAAGGTCGCCTCAGTCCGATCGGTCACTGGGTAGATTTCGTACCACGGGCGATTGCAACTTCTGACGCGACAAGTTCGTAGAGTTGCGGAGCCCCGAAGGATGGCAGCGGCTTTCCGTTCACAAAGAAAGTGGGGGTACCCCGAACGTTGGCAGCTTTCATGTCGGCAATGTCCTGCTCTAGAACAGATGCGATTGACTGAGATTGGGCATCCCGGCGTGCCTTGTCCAGATCAAGCCCAACGTCACCTGCAAAGCTCCACGCCATCTCAACGTTCGGCGCGTCGTGAGCCGCCCATTGTGGCTGCTCAAGGAAAAGCTTTTCCAGTACAGGTGTGAACTTGTCTTGTAGTCGCGCTGCCTCCAGGATGCGAACTGCCTCATCCGAACCCTCGTGAACGGGCGCGTATCGGATGACAAGCCTAGTTTCGGTCGGGAAGTCACCCATGATTTGCTTCACGATGGGGTAGAACGCCCGACACGTTTCGCATGACGGATCCAGGAACTCGACGATCGTTACAGGAGCATCAGCCGGGCCGAAAGTAGGAGAGTGGGCACGGACCAAATTGCTTTCCTCTTGGCGGCTACCAATCATATCTGGATAGTAGGCAGCGGCGGCGGTGAAAACGGCCACAGTGACAACAATGGTGCTGACGACCAAGGTACGACGGTTCAAGATGTTGATCTCCTGCGTGTAAGAACAAGCAAGGCAATGATTGCAGTAAAAGCGACAAGTGATAGTACAGGAAGGGGCAAAACTCCGAGAATATTCATATCTCCGCTCGAGCAGGATGGGCCCGTGAGGCAAGGTTTGAGGGTTTCTGGAATTAATCCGAAATACAGCAGTGTGTGGAAGCCCGCAACTAGCCACCCGCCGGTTGCGAGAGGGACACCATATATCCAACCTCCAGCATCTGACCGGAATGCCGCGATGCCCAAGATGATCGCCAACGGAAACATGAACGCCCGCTGAAACCAGCAGAGATTACAGGGAAGTTGGCCCAATACCTCGCCGACAAAAAGTACGACAAGGCTGGCAACTATAGCCAACACGAAGGCAGCGAAAAGCGGTGTCCAGGCGTTGCTACCGGATTTTGTCATCAGGTCCTAGAATCATAGCTCCCCCCGCGGCAATCTTTATGTCGCGACCAGCGCGACGCACGTGCGGCAGGATCAGTGCCCGAGTGAAAGTAAGGCAACGGCCAATTTGCCGATGGGTGCTGCTTCCTGGTTGAGCGCATGATTACCGGCAACGAAGAGACGTACCCCGGAACGAATGGAGCCGCAAGCTGACAGAAACTAGACTGCCGCAGCTGCGATTGCTAAAGCGATAGCGATGTGAAATCTCTGGGTCCATTTAACGACTATTTACCAACCATCATATCTGAACCAATCCAACGCCGACCTATTGCGCCGCCGGTAATAACGTCGATAGATAGCCATGCGCTTTTTGTCTCGCCGACGCTTTTTCTCCAAGGCCAGAGCCTCGTTGGAAGGCTTCTTGGTACGTGCCACTGGTCGGGTACTAGGGAGCACGATTACCTTGGTACCTAGCGGCACGCGATCGAATAACTCAACGACATCGGCATTCAACATACGAATGCATCCTGACGACACGGCCTTGCCAATTGATTTGGGATCTCGCGTTCCGTGGATACGAAAAAGCGTGTCAGTTTTCCCTTGATAGAGATAGAGGGCGCGCGCACCTAAGGGATTCCTTGGGCCGCCCGGCATTCCATTCGCCCATTTGCGAGCTTCCTCGTCGCGAAGTTGCATGGCTTTGGGCGGATACCACATCGGCCATTTCGCCTTGCGCCCAATCGTTGCAGTTCCGGACCAGGCGAAGCCATCGCGGCCAACGCCGATGCCGTACCGCTTTGACTGGTGGTGTCCTAAGACCAGATACAAAAACCGGCTGTCAGTATCGATGACAATCGTGCCTGCGACTTCAGGCGTCGAGTAGTCTACGAGTTGCGGCAAGTACTCCGCGTCGAGCAGTTTATACTCATCGACGGAAACCGGAAACCGCTCTCGTTCTGCAGCCGGGGAAGGAGGGTTTGCCGTACCTGAATCCATTTCAGTGCCGGGCAGGCCGTGAGCATTCGCGTATGCCTTCCCCGCGTACAGACAACACGAATAGGCGGCAGCGGAAATCAGGAACAGTCGCCTATTCATGAGAGCAACCTCTAAATTGAACCTCCATTGGGCCGAATGCACACATTTTGAGCGATATACTCTCACTACTAGCTATAGGTTCGGCTTCTCGCTACCTTGGGTAAGTTGTTCGCCAAAGCCAGCTGACACGCTAGATGCCAGAACCGGTAACCAGAGACAACTGCAAGAAATAGTCAGGGTTCACAGCTAGAGCGGAAGAATTAAGCCCGAGATTTTTGACCTAGTTTGGCTCCGCGGCGTGGCCTAGATGCTTCAAACTAGGGTCGGGACCCCCGATTTTTATGACGGGCACTTCAAACTCAAGGGTTCCCGCGTCTCTAAAAATCATCCTCACGGGAAGATTCTCACCTGGCGACAACGCACCTGATATGCCCGTGAGCATGATATGCAGTGCGCCCGGTCGCATAATTACCTCACTGTGACTCACCATCTCGACTCCGCCAGGGATCGGCACCATCCGGGCAATGCCATTCTTGACTTGAGATTCATGAATCGTGGTGGCCGATGCGGCTGGACTGTCAACCGCGACTAGATAGTCGTTGTCAGCAGAAAGATTATGGATTGTAAGATACACCGCTGCTGTCTTTGCTGAACCCGGGTTCACTCTCGCCCAAGCTTGTTCAACAACGATGTCGCCCAGTTTCCAAAGTGCCCCTGTTTCAGCACTATATGCATTCCCGCAACCTGATGAGGTGGTAATCGTCAGTAAAACAGAGCCGAGAGCGAAGCGCACGTTCTTATCCCCCTGAGTGTCGGAGTAGACGCAAGGAATTTGCCGTTACAACGACCGTTGCGCCGGTGTCCGCTAGGATAGCAATCCAAAGACCAGTGAACCCCAACACCGTCGTAACGAGAAAAATAGCTTTCAGCCCCAACGCGATGCCAATGTTCTGACGAACCACACTCGATGTTCGACGTGACAGTTTCACCAATGCGACAACATCCGAGATTCGATTGTTCAGAATAGCAGCGTCAGCGGCTTCCAGGGCCACATCGGTTCCGGAACCCATCGCGATACCGACAGTCGCCGCAGCAAGGGCTGGAGCATCATTGATGCCGTCTCCGACCTTTGCGATCCCATCGTGTGACGCGAGCTCCTTGATTATTTCCAGCTTATCTTCTGGCAACAGTTCTGCCTTTACCTTCATGCCGAGCAGCTTGCCTACAGCCTCAGCATTGGCGCGGTTATCGCCGGTTAGCATCACCGGCGTGATCCCAAGTGCAATTACTTCTTTGACGCCGGCGATGGCATCCTCGCGCGGCTCATCACGCAAGCCAATCAATCCAATCGGGACGTTATCGGCCAAAACCACGGCTACGCTTTTGCCCTCGGCTTCCAGACTCTTACTTTTTGAGAGAATTTGCTCGTTTGTAACTCCAATGCGGGAAGGTGCTCCAACAACAATCTCCTTACCTTCTACTTGCCCGGACACTCCTTTGCCAGGGATGGCAGTTGAGTTCACAGGCGCGTAGTTGACGTTTTGGGCCTTGGCATGTTCTACGATCGCAACAGCCAAAGGATGCGATGAGCTCGCCTCGACCGCGGCGGCCAAACGGAGCAGCTCCACTTGGGTTGTTCCATCACTGGTCAACACATCAGTGACCTTTGGCTTTCCAGCAGTCAACGTGCCGGTCTTGTCGAAGGCAATATTTTTGACTTTTCCGATGGCCTCCAGAACTGCCCCACCTTTGACAAGTAGCCCTCGCCGCGCTCCGTAGGCTAGGGAGGAGGCAATAGCCGCTGGCGTCGAGATCACCAGAGCACAGGGACAGCCAATTAACAGAAGCGCCAAGCCGCGATAAATCCAGGTGCCCCAGGCCTGTTGGAGAAAAAGCGGCGGAATGAGTGCCACGGCCAGGGCCAGCGCGCAAATGATCGGCATATACCAACGCGAGAACGCATCGATGAAGCGTTCGGAGGGGGCCTTCGCATCGGCGGCTTCCTCGACCAGCTTGACGACGCGCGCAATGAGCGTTTCCCGCGCTTCCTTCTCCACTCGAATGCGAAGTACAGCTTCAATATTTATTGATCCCGCGTGAACCTGGTTACCGGCGTCTTTGGATTTTGGTATCGATTCCCCGGTGAGCGCCGACTCATCAACGGATGATGTGCCTGAAACAATGGTACCGTCGGCTGGAATGCGATCGCCGGGCCGGACGATGACTACAGTGCCAATTCCAATTTCGGCTATAGGCTTTTCGACAAGTC
>DATFCE010000394.1:0-4940 GCA_035253365.1 Nitrospiraceae bacterium | reverse complement strand
CGCGGGCGGCTCTTACGACTTCTTGCGGATCTGTGGAAGCGATGCCGCTCAGCTTATGAATGACTGCACCACGGTGTGCCGGATCAACGGATGAAGCTACTGTTTGCAGGGCAGCGAGTATGTCTGGTAGAGCTTTCGCCGGCTCACGAGCGTCGATCCCGTGTGCGGCTTTGAGGGAGTCTGGGAGCGGAGTGTTATCCAGCAGGCAGGGAATAATCGTCTTTTGAGCGCGACAGCCGTACACCATTCAAACTCTACGAAGTGAGAATCGCGCGCCTGTTTCGACCAGACCAGTAAGAAGAAGTTGTTCGCGGCAATGGCTTCTCCGAGGACGTTGGGCCATTTCTGCCCTCCGCGAATCTTCTCCTGATCGCGCCAAACCGAGATGTTGTCCTGAATGAGTCCATGCTCTAATTGCTGAACGACCTCGAGGTCGGCTCTGGTGTAGCTGAGGAACACGCTTGGCATGTCGGCACGTTCCCGCGTTCGATCGTCGTTCTAGATGTGTCCGGCTTTTTATGGCTCCCCTTTTACCACAAAGTATGTAGGAGCGCTAAGGGACGTCCCGATGCTAAGAATCGTCTTGATTGCCGGTGAGCGCCTGACGGGATTGCGGGAATCGACGACCATCCACCATCAAGCCGTGAACGTGGCAGTCGAGAAAGGATTATTTGGCTGGTGTCAGCTCAGCGGTGTATTGGAGGCCGCTCTTCATGGTCGCGTCGACTTTCAGCATTCGCCCGCCGTCGGATTCATAGAGAATAAATATGGCCTTGCCTCTGTCTCCTTCCGTCATCATTTTGCCGTCCGTAAGCATCAAAGTTCCGCTTCCGAAAAACTCGCCCATCATCCGAAAGCTTGAAAAATGATAGGCGCCGTCTTCTTTGATTCTCAGCTCGACCCAATCTTCACGTTTGCGTGGGACAGGCGTGAGTAAGCCTTCCCATTTCCCGGCCACTTGCTTGAAATCGGAAATGGGCACCTGCGATGGTGGCTGCCTTAATTGGGCTGCGGCACACCCCAGAAACATGGCCGTCACGCATATCAGTACCCAAGGCATCGAAGCCCGAACGAATCCATGGCATGCTATCTCCTTTCGTCCGTCCGAATGGCAGAACGTTCAAAGCAAGGCTTATCGAGTCTATGTCGGTGATCCGTGGACCTTGCTTTCTGCGCGCCGTCTGATGTACCACAAACGACGATTCCTGGTCACGATTCCACATAGGAAAGAAATCAGCGATGAAATCTGAATTGACACCCGAATATATTCTTCAATTGGGGTTCGGCTTTTGGGGCTCGAAGGCGCTCTTGAGCGCAGTGGAGCTTGGCGTCTTTACTGAGCTCGCCAAAGGACCGCTCACCGCTGAGGAGTTGTGCGGTCGATTCAAGCTGCATACACGAAGCGCGCGTGACTTCTTTGATGCGCTGGTGGCCTTGGGCATGCTTCAGCGGGAAGGCGACCGATACGCCAACACTCCGGAGACCCAGCAGTTCTTGGATCGGGGCAAGCCCTGTTACATCGGCGGCATCCTCGAGATGGCCAATGCGCGGCTGTATCCGTTCTGGGGATCGCTGACCGAAGCCCTGCGCACCGGCCAGCCGCAGAACGAGGCTAAGGCCGGTGGAAATTTCTTTGCCGCGCTCTATGCCGACCCGGCCCGATTGGAGCATTTCCTCAAAGCGATGACCGGCATCAGCCTCGGCGCCGCGATGGCGATGGCGCAGAAGTTTCCTTGGAAAGACTACCGAACCTTTCTCGATATCGGCGCGGCGCAAGGGGGCGTGCCGGTTCAGATCGCGCGGGCGCATCCGCATCTCACCGGCGGCGGGATGGATCTGCCGGTCGTCCGCCCGATCTTCGAGGCCTATGTGCGCGACCAAGGGCTTGGCGATCGGCTGACCTTCCATGCCGGCGACTTCTTCACCGATGCGCTGCCCCACGCCGATGTCTTAATCATGGGGCATATCCTGCACGACTGGAATCTCAAGGAGAAACGCATGTTGTTGGCCAAGGCCTACGAAGCCCTCCCGCCAGGGGGCGCCTTAATCGTGCATGAATCGATCATTGACGACGAACGAAAGCACAACACGTTCGGCCTGCTCATGAGTCTAAACATGCTGATCGAAACACCCGGCGGCTTCGACTACACGGCGGCGGATTGCACGGGCTGGATGCGCGAGGCCGGTTTTCAAAAGACACGGGTCGAGCATCTCGTCGGACCGGACTCGATGGTGATCGGGATCAAATAATAGTCACCGTATCGAGGAGGACAGAACACAACCATTGCCGTGATCGTCACCCTTCTATTTCAGCTGCCACAGACTTCTGACCACCCCTGTAGCCTTCCATTGATCCATACATACGCTCTTATCAAATTAGATACGCCCGGGTATCCGACTAGATACAGTCACAGATATAGTAGATCGTATTCGTTCCAACTCATCTCGGGATGATGCGCAATTCTCCTTGTGAATTGCGGGCACGCAGATCCCGTATCGGCTCACTCCAAAAACAAAAACCGGTATCAAGTTTGCTGAAGCTCCTTCCTGAGGCAGCAGTCGTGCGTGAAATCGGAGCTGTCATGGGGAGTACAACGGACCTTCTCTATGGCGGCCTCCGCCGATCCCTGATTCTGGGCGCGGTTCTCTTAGGCGGGTGCACGCTGCCGATTCAGGGGCAGGGCAACACGACGCACCATCTGATCGTCGGAGTCGGAGTTTGTTCGGTTAACGACCCAAAAGATAAGGCTGTCGTCACGACCGACACGCACGCGCTTGGACTTAGCGTGTCCGACCGACCGGGACTCAAATTTGGGCTCGGCTATTCGTCAAGCACTGTGGTGACCGTGGGGGATGGAGCCGAGGACGTGCGGATCGAAGTCTCTAAAACATTGGGCGGTCCGCTCATTGTGGATACGCAGAGCGCGATACTGAAGCATCCGGCAGCAACGACAGGGGGAAGCCATGACCAGCGCACGAAGTGAGACTGCCGATCTGATCAAAGTGGTCCTATGCTGCGCAATGGCGACCCTTGCGCTTCAGGGTTGCGGGAAATCCCGACATGCCGTGATCGCAGCGACAGGCACCAACATCGGGGTGGAAATCTCGCAGAACCCCGCGACCCAATCACCACAAGCGAAGCTGGGTTATCAACGAACCGAATTGGCGATCGTGCCGAGCAATCGCGCCGCCGACGGCAACGATCAAACGACACACCAGGGTGCCCTTGACGTTGCTGATGTCTTGATGGAGCTGAAGTATGCCGGAATATTCGATATAGGGACCGCCTCCGGCATTTATCAGCGGCTGGCTGTCGGGCCCATAGCGGTCCAACAGCGTGGAGCCGCGTACATGTTTGCGCGCGATGCGAAAGGCGAGCTGGATGGGAAGGTTGCTGATGATATTACCAATGCCCTTGCGGCCATTCCACGCACTCCGCCCGTCGATGTACTCAGGGCGATACGGCCCCTTTCCCGCGCTTATCTCGATCTGGCACCGGTCCCCGGCAAGAAGAGCCTGTTCGATCAGGCCGCCCAGGGGCAAGGCTTTCCGGACTTTCAGGATTTTCTAAGGGCAACCAATGTCACGCCCGAGCAAGTGCAGAACATTCGGTCAGCCTTAGAGCGCGATCCGGAGATCATGCAGAAGCTTATGCAACCTGAATCAACACGCTGATCCCAGCGCTTCGTATGCAGGAGGTGCAGATGGCCACGCCGATCGACACGAGGACCCAAGTCGAAAAGGTTCCTGTAGACGCAAAGACGGAAGAAACGATGAGACTGCGGTGCGATCAGATGGGAGTCGCGGGATACTTACTTTCAGCAGCCTTTCGACTGGGAAACGACGTGATGCTCATTTTTCAAGTACCGAGGTGATCCGCCAAATTTAGTAGACCTTATCTCTAATGAAACAATCACGCCATGCGGGCTTTGCAGTTCTCAGTCGCGTGATCCTCACCAGGTTGTCCATCGGGTCGTACACCTGCCGCGCCAGGCCGGTTCTTTCAGAACTCAGGAAGACGACTTCATGCTTCTTTCCTTCTTTTCTGACAGACGACTTGAATGGCGGTGCACTATAATGCCGTCTCAGATTCCCTTTGACTTGACCGATCTCTTCTATTGCGATCGCGTTTTGGAACAAGGAGGTTCACTATGCCCAATACCAATTCATCCTACTCACCCGGCAACCGTTCGGAACGATTTCAGACGCAGATCGATAAATTAGAGGCGCTGAGTCATGGGAAGGCCGATGAACGGTCCTTGGATGAGTTTGACGCGGAGACCGAACAACTCATCATCGATACCTTCGGCGCAACCAATGAGCGCATCGAGACCTACAAGTACGCGACCATGGCCGATGCCGAGATGATGGTCAACATGCCTGAATCGGCGCAGGAGGATGCCGCGCAGGATCTGGCGAAGAAAGCCATTCAACAGCGGCGTCAGGTTCTGGAAGGTTGTATCTCCGAATTACAGGAAGCGGAGACGACGGAAGTCGAGGTTCTGACCGGAGAAGATCATGAAGACCCCCCCGGCATGAGTTGATACTCGTATGGAGCGAGCGTGAGTGCGCCGGAACCTGTCCCAGCGTGCATGCCGCAGCCGGTGGAAGACGCGCCATGCGCCGTCTGTGGAACCGCCGGATCTGATCGTGTCTGCTCCGCGCGGGAGCTTCGCGCGCAGTATCGCTACCTCATGCAATTCCATCAGCGGCGGCTGATTCCCGAAGGTGACGGCGGTGTGGCTCAATCGGCCCTGACGGATCGGGTCGAGTTCACGCAAAACTATGCCACCGATATTGTGTCCTGCGCCGCCTGTGGTCTCATCTACCGAAACCCTCGTCCTTCGCCGGAGGCCATAGCGCGGACCTATACCAAGGACAAATATGGGCGTGAACATTTAACGGCGGCTTTTGACGCGCAACTCGGGCTGGCGCGGGTC
>DATFCE010000393.1:0-6178 GCA_035253365.1 Nitrospiraceae bacterium | reverse complement strand
CACCTCGTGTCGAAGACAGGTGTCCGGCTCGGTTTCGCGCACCCAGTTTGTGAGCAGTTGGTAAGGATTTTCCCGGCACGAGGCCAACCGCAAGGGGATATCGGCCAGATAGCAGAGAAAGGCCGCGGGTAAAGGATTTTGGCTATAGACGGTAAAGATCACCGCCGCATCGAAGGCTTCGTGACGCAAACGGTCCGCCATCTCGAGATCCGGACGGCTCGTATGGCGGTGCGCGGTCGCCTTCATCCAGGGCGCCTCGTACACGATGACCTCGTCGATCTCCGGCATCAGACGAGCCGCAACCGCGCCCGCCGGTGAAGTGAGGAGTGTGATATGCCGCTTGACTACCATCTCACCCGCTATTTCACCCGCCCGACTCCCCAGTGCGGGATGCGCGTTCTTCCCTTGGACCGAGCCCGCCAAGACGGGCTCTTGGGCATTTTCACCCACTATCTCACCCGCCCGACCCCCCAGCGCGCCGGGACGCGCCGCTTTCCCGTAGCCCAAGCCCGCCGAGACGGGCTCTTGACCCGAGGATTCCTTTAACGCACGGATCGCGGGACCGGTCATGAGCACGTCGCCCAGTGTGTCCAGGCGCACGCACAAAATCCGTTTCGCGCGCCGCCATGTCTCCGCATGATCAACAGGCATAGGTGTCTCCCAGTCGATCATGGCGCGGGCTCGATGACTGTTCCAAAGTTCCATCGTGTGACAGGATGATGTCCGACGCTTCGGCAAGGTCCTTGGCGATGTGATCGGGCCACCGCATGTCCGAGACTTGCCACTCGGTCTCATTGCCGTTGTCGATCAGCACGGTTCGGCAGCCTGCGCCGCGGCCTGCTTCCACGTCATGGAGAATATCGCCGACCATCCATGACCGCGTGGGATCGATTTTCAATTGGGACGCGGCGCGCAGGATCAGACCGGGCTTGGGTTTGCGACAGGTGCAGCGGACCGCATACTTCGGCATGGCGCCATCCGGATGATGCGGACAATAGAAAAACCCGTCCAGCGGCACACCCGCCGCCGACAGAAGCGCTCGCAGACGTGTCTCGACGGCGGCGAGAAATTGCTCGGTGAGAAAGCCATGCGCGACGCCGGCCTGATTGGAAATTACAACCAACGCATACCCCGCCGCGTGCAGCGCCTGCAGCCCTTCCACCGCCCCGGGCAAGAGCTTAATGCGCGTCAGGTCGCAGTTGTAAGGCACGTCCTCAATCAGCGTCCCGTCTTTATCCAAAAATACCGCTTTTCGCATAAATAGGACGTTAATAGGACGTTGAAAATGTCCTCCAACTGCGTTCTCGGATCGTCAAAATCCTCAATGTACCCCAGAGGGTACACCTCCGGTTTTTGACTCTCCTGCGGCCTTGTTGGAAGGCCATTTTGAACGTCCTGCTGAAGAAAAAAAGGACGCCCGGTTTTAAAATCGAAATTAATTCGGAACTCAGCACTCAATCCTCAGCACTCAGCACTATCGCTACGGCCAGGACGTTTCGCGCATCGGTATCACCATAATCTCGGGCACGACCGTTTCCGGCGGCAGCGTGAGGATGCAGCGAATCGTTTCGGCGACATTTTTGGGGTCCTGCAGCGTCGCGGTGTCGATATCCGGAAAGCGATCCAACAAGAACGGCGTCCGCATGCCGCCGCTGACCACGGCCGTCACCTTGACCTGATGCGGACGAGCCTCAACGTGGAGCGCGTGGCTGAAGCCGAGCAGGCCCCACTTGCTGGCATGATAAGCCGACGCATTGGCCCAAGCCCGCTTGGACGCCGTCGAGGCCATATTCACGATGTGCCCTCTGCGCTGCTGTTTCATCACCGGTAGCGCGAGCTTGGAGAGGACGAACGGTCCCCGCAGGTTGGTCATCATGACCCGGTCCCATTCTTCAAACGTCAGCTCCTCGATCGAGACGGTTCGGTCCACCGCCGCGTTGTTCACCAGAATGTCGAGCCGCCCGTAGGCCTCGAGAATTTGCCTCAGCGCCTCCGCGCCTTGAATCTCATTGGCCACATCCAACGGCAGGGCCATCGCGGTGATCCCATCGCGTGCCAATTGGCCGGCCATCGTTTTGGCAAGATCATGTTTGAGATCGGCCACGACAATCACCGCCCCCGCTTCTCCCAGCGTGCGACAGATCGCAGCTCCCAATCCTTGACCTCCGCCGCTAATCAATGCCACCTGATTCTTCAAATCGATCATGCCCGCGCTCCTTTTCTATATGCTCTTCTCTTCCTTCATTTATCGCGTGACTTTCTGGCCGCGGCGGGACGTCAAGTGTTGACGCCGGCGCGGCAACTCCCATATGGTGCGCACCGTGTTGGCCACGGACGGCATCCGGTCCTCCGCGGACAGCCGTTCCTCCACCAATCCGCATAGTAGATGTATGAGAATCAAATGCACCTCCTCGACAAATTGGCGACTCGATGACGGCACCATCAGCACCACTTCTGCGACGCGTCGGATATCGGCGCCATCCTGTCCCAACAGCGCAATCCCCCGCAGCCCGCGGCGGTGCGCCGCCTTGAATCCGTGCAGGAGCGCGCGCGTGCCCCCGCCCGCGCTGATCCCGATGAACATATCCTCGGGCCGTCCGAACGTGTCCACTTGTCGCGCCACGACATCATCCCCGCCGGCATCTGCGCCCGGATACGCGCTCCCGGTATTGAGGGAAATGGCCGGAAGGCCCGGTCGTGCCGCGGATCGGAACCGGCTGACGAACGACGCGGCCAGATAGTCGGCATCGGACGCGCTCTCCCCTTGGCCGTAGATCAGGACCTTGCCGCCGCGGTCGAAACAGTCGGTCAACAGCTGCACGGCTTCGAGCATCAACGCGCTCAACCGGCGCCGTGATTCTTGAATCGTCTCGATCACCGCCTCGAATCCCCGATCCACTGCGGCCACCTGGTCGGGCTTTTTGTACACGGGATGATGCGCGGCGAGGACCTCTTCATACAGGACGGCCACCCCGCGGCTCACCTTCTCCCAGGTAAAGAGATCATTGACCCGCTGAATGGCTTGGCGACTGAAGACGCCCAAGAGCTTGGGATGGGTATAGAGGTGCGCCAGCTTCTCCGCCAAGGCGTCGGGATTGTTCGGAGGCACCAGGTACCCGGTTTCGCTGTCGCGCACGGTAAATTTAATGCCGCCGACGTTTGAGCCGACCACCGGTGTCCCGCACGCCATTGCTTCCACCGGCGTGATGCCGAAGGGCTCATACCAGGGCGTCGTCACGAACATATCCGCCGCGCTGTAGTAGTACTTGAGCTGATCCCGCCCGCGCCGGCCGACGAACGTGACGGCGTCGTCCACTCCTTCCTCGCGCGCGATTCCCTGCAGCCTGCCGATTTCCGGCGTGATCTTCGGATCCGGGTCGTCCGATTCCCCTCCGACGATCAGCAATCGCGCGGTGATATGGTGCTCGTGGCGGAGCCGCGCGAAGCCCCGAATCACCGTCTCGACGCCTTTTCGCGGCACCATGCGGCCGAGGTGCACGATCACCGGACTATCCGGCGGGAGTCCTAATGAGATGCGCGCCAACGCTTTACTGATCGGCCACAGCTCCGTGGGATCGAATCCGCAGGGAATGATCGTGATCTTGCCGGGGTCGGCATTGTATAGACGGATGAGGTCTTCTTCGTCCTGCGGCGCTTCCGCGATGATGTGATCCGCTTCGGCCACGATGCGGTCTTCGATCGCGAATCGCGCATCGGGAAATTCGTCCGCCTGGCGCTGGTGCTGGCGCCGGACCCGTCCCAAGGCATGAAACGTAATCACGAACGGCGTGCCTAATTCTTTTTTCATATCGGCCGCCACGAGCCCCGACATCCAGAAATTCGCATGGATCATGTCATAGGCCTTGCGCTGGCACCGGCAGAACTTGAGCAGATAATGGGTAAACTCCTCCATGTACGGCAGCAGGTCTTCTTTCCGCACAAACGCCGGCGGTCCGGCGGGGACATGCACGATCCGCACTCCATTCACCCATTCCGCGGTTTCGGGCAGGATGTCGCTGTCGCGGCGCGTAAAGACGTCGACGTCATACCCCATGGCTGCCAGGGATTTGGCCACCTGCCCGACATAGAGATTCTGTCCACCGCAATCGACGCCGCCCAGGATGCTGAGCGGCGAGGCATGCTCGCTGATCAACGCAATCTGTCTGCTCATCATTCGTCTCCTATCAATGCCGGCTCCCTGACAGGATGGTGAAAAAGTCCTCATTCACACCCGCCCTCACCCCCAGGCGCGCCAAGACGCGCCCCTTCCAAGCTTTGCTCTCGCCTCGAAGCGTCCTCAACCATGACCCGGCCGACTCACATCTCGCGGCGCGCACAACCGTGGTGCTCTTTATTCGTCGCACCGTGCGCCCCAGCGGGTACGCCTCCGGCGCTTCCGTCGCCGCGGCCTCGTCCGGGAAGGGGGCGCGTCTCGGCGCGCCTGGGGAGGGCGGGGTGTGCTGAACATCCCTTTTTGAACATCCTGTATGTAAACAGAAATGGTCCGTCCCATCAGCGAATGTCGCTATTGCATAGTAGTAAATCATTTTTCAGAGGTCTGCTCGATTTGCCGGTGCTGGGAGAATCATCTCGTGATTGGTGCCGCCGTACCACGTCTCTGAGCGTCCGGTCCCACTGTTGTGTAAATCGTGTGATGGAAAATCGCGCGGCCGCCGCTGCGCGCGCCCCCTCGCCGAGACGCCGGGCATGGTCGTGATCGCGGATGAGTTCGTGCATTCGCCGGACCAGCGTGTCGACGTCGGTATCCACATAGCCGGAGACGCCGTTCGTGACCGCCGTGACCATTTCCGTTGTCGCCAATCCGACAATCGGTACGCCCAGGCTCATCGCCTCGCACACCGCCAATCCCAGGCTGGTGTACCGAATCGGATTGAAGACGAATCGGTACCGGCACATGAACGCCGGTAACGCCTCATGGCTGATTTCCCCGAGTCCTCCGGCTTCTTCCGATTCCATGCCGGCCAGATCGAGCGGGACCTCCGCGCGCACACGGTCGAACACGTCAGCCCCAAGGCGGCGACCGCGCCGGCGCAAGCCGTTGACGATGACCAACCCTTTTGCAAGCTCGCCGGTGTAGCCGACACCCTGAGGCACGATCACTCCGTGTTCGATGACGCGCGTCGGGGTGCGGCGACTATCCCACATCAATTCATTGAACGGCGTCACATGCACGAGAAGCGCGTCCGGATCATCAACCGGGTGCACCGTATTGGTGGGATGCTCTTGCGGCGGATCATGCTCGAGAAAGATTGTCGGCAGACGACGCTGGGATTCCGACAGCAGGTCGAATTGGTCGCTCAGATAATGCGTTTTCGACTGAAAGAGAATCGCATCCAGCGGGAGGCTTTCTATGTGGTCTATCGGCACATCATGCACATTGGCCGGCCAAGGAAAGCCGGGGGCGCATCCGGCATACCCGTTCCCGGCCCGTCCGACCGGAAGATAAAATTCGTGCGGCGTTTGTGTGAGATAAAAAAGATAATTTCCATGCACATGCCAGGTGAGGATGCGAAGCGGTCTGTCCCCATTGCTTCTCATGCTCTTCCTCGCATTCGCACGCCGGACACCGAGGCGAGTCGTTCGTCGGTCGATACAGAGGCGCAGCTGACTCTCGCTGCGCACGGTCCAGCCGGCAGACTCCCCGTCGCCGCCGCAGGATCCCCCAATACCTGTTCCACCTCGTCGATGACGTCCGCTGTCGTCACGGAGTCACCCATGAGCACCCGGTGCCGGCGGCGATCCAGCGGGCCCCAGCGAACCGGATCGGACCCGGTCGTCACGATGACGCTCGGCACGCGCAAAGCCGCCGCGAGATGGGAGACCCCGGTGTCATTGGCGATCAACAGCTTCGCACCGGCTAGGAGGGCGCCGATGGTCCCCAAGTCCGTGCGGCCGACGAGATCAACGGAGGGGCCCTGTAGGCTGCCGAGCATCGCGTTTGCCAAAGCACGCTCCTCCGACGTGCCGGTGATGACGATCTGAAGTCCTTTTGCCGCCACGGCATCCGCGATCCGGGCAAATCGCTCCGGCGGCCAACGCCGATCGCGTCCGCGCCCGCCAGGATGCACGCAGACGTACCGCCCCGGTTCGAGCGTCTGCGTCTGTTCTATACGCGCGAGAGACGCTTGATCGGCTTCGGTGAGTGGGAACTCCAGAT
>DATFCE010000392.1:0-4480 GCA_035253365.1 Nitrospiraceae bacterium | reverse complement strand
CTTGCTGGTCCTATGGCTGGCGGCGCCCGTCCTGTTGCCCATGCTTCTCATCGGTCGAGCTGTATATGCAAAATGGAAATCTCCACGCGCCCTGACGTCCGGCCAATGGATGTTGCGCCGGGTGCTGGCGCAATTCGATCTGGATCGCGAGGTGGCCGATGCCTACCCTCTTAAGCAATTCCTCATCCGGTTGTTTGACCCGGGGTACTATGGTCCGCTGCTTCTCCATAAGGTCGTGGCGCGGGCGTTGAGCGACGATACGAAGTGGGTCGGTCGCGGCAAGGGGACACCAAAAACGCTCGGCACCTATGCCGAAGACTCTGAGCACTGTCGGGGCATACACGTCGCGCCCATCGTGACAAATTTGGCCGATGGAAGGTCGATGGTTCCTCCGCCGACCACCAAGGTGGTCAAGGCGTTACTTGCTGCAGTCGCCGTGGTGCCGTTCTTTAAACCGGTCCGAATCGGGGGCGCCAAATGCATCGATGCGGTCAACGTGTCCAATGAGCCATCCCTTGCCCTGCTCGATTACCTTCGCGACAAAGTGCACAACGCATCGGCGGTGTATGTGTATCCGGTGGCCGCCTTCCCCACGACCACCTCCGCGCTCCCCAATGGCACCGCGCCCTATACCGGGCTGGTGGACATCATGCTACGAGTGAGGGAACTGAGTCGATGCCGGCAGGTGAATCTCGAGCGCAAGCTGACGAAACTGTACACACGGCTATTGCCGGCTGACACCGCGCGGCATGTCGTAGAAGGCCAGGCGTTTCTGTCGGCGCATCTGTTCCCCGTCGAGCCGGAGAAACCCCTGCGCGTCAATGAACGGCTCGCCGAAGCGGAGGAGGCGGGCAAGGAGCAGATTATCTTTGAAACGATTGCCGCCGGCTGCCGCGCTATGCTCGAAGTTCTGATTTCCCAGGAGCTGAAGTCCGTTCAGAGCTTGGTCGGCAACACGATGACGTGCCGCGAAGCTCTGGCCCGCCTTCAGCGCGCGCCAAATCCCTTGCCGGGCAGCAACCGGGATGGGGGACCCGGACTTGCGGAAATCTGCCCGGCCTGCTCGCTCAAAACAGTAGGGCCACGCGGAGAGGTCCAACTGGGTCCGCAGTCGTTGCGAATTCTGCCGGACCGCCAAGATTGGCCGAAGTGGCCCCATAAGGATGAAGATGAAAAAAATACGAAGGATGCAAATGCCGCCGCTGTTGCGACCGAGCCGGTCTATAGCTCCCCGCCGGTCCCCAAAGCGGACAAGTCGTGTTCCGATAATTCGCCCTGGGTCTCGGTCCTCTTCAGCGGCGGGGTCTTCCGGGGGGTCTTTCAGGTCGGCGTGCTGAATGCGCTGGAGCAGGCGGACGTCGCGCCCCGGCTGTTTGCCGGGTCCTCGGTGGGGTCCATCATGGCGGCCATGGCGGCAAGGCTCTTTGACGAGCCGAAACAGACCCGCCCCGCGCGGATGGCCGACCTGGCCGCGACGTTTCTCGCGCTCGATCGGTTGATCCTCACGGATCGCTTCGCGGACTTTGCCCGGCGCATTACTATTCGAGCCGCGTCCACGCGCCTGTCCTTTCACGATCTGGATCGGCTCTTTCGGCGCTATGATGCGGCGGGTCCCGATCACTTCAGCACCAATAGCCGCCGGGTGGTCGCCGGACTCGAGCGGCTCTTGTACGTCAGTCCCTTTGAATTGACGGCGCTCGTGAGATCGGTGCGTCTGCAGCAACGAAGCGAGGCCTACAAGTTGATTCGGCGCTACCTGCAAGAGTTCTTGGAGCGGTACGATACCGGCCTCGAAATTCTGGGAGCCGAGCCGCTCGAACTCCTGATCGCGGAGCATGTCTTGCAATCCGGTCGGTACTACCGGCATCCGCGCCGGGCGCCGTTCGATCTGTTCCAACACCATGCAGGCAGCCCCAAGTATGTGCTCGCGACAGCTACCAATCTGACGACCGGCGCGCTCAAGATCATCGGTGAGCATGCGCTTCAGCCTAATGGCGCCGCCGATGGCGATCCCCAGGCCATGCTTCTCGACTCCCTTCTGGCAAGCAGCGCCTTCCCCGGAATTTTCAGGCCGCGTCGGTCTTCCGAAGTCTTCCCCCATGATCAGCACAATCATCAGTATGTCGATGGCGGAGTCATGGATAACCTGCCGCTCGATGCGGTCGTGCACTTTTTAGATTCCGCTGCCCAGGCTGGAAAACTGGCGCGGCGTCCACAAAACGGGGAGGTGCCGCACCTGCTGCTGACCGCCTCGTTGGAGCCGGAGTTGGACGATCTCGATCGGAAACAGGTCACCCAAATCTGCTCCAGCTGGCCGTTGTTGCTCCGGAGGACTCGCCAGCTCAGCTACAACAACAAGATCGATTCATTTGCCAAGGCGCAACGCCACTTCAGAACGTTCTACAACCAACGGAGCGGGGGAGATAAATGGAAGCCATTGGATGATGGATGGGAACCATTGGATATTGAAGTCGTGACCGTGAAAGCCAAATGGTTATGCCCGACCTACGGGTTTCATCCCATGCTCGGCTTCCGACGCACACGGCAGGCGGCGAGCATCGCGCATGGCTGTGCCTCCACTTTGCTCCAACTGCATTATGCCAGCCTTACCTATCCCAAAGCCTGGGGCATCAGCCTGCAATTTGATCAGCAAGCCATTGTAAAAGGTAAGAAGCAGCTCGTGCCGAATGCAGACCGGAAGAAAGCCGCACAGGGATTGTGCTGGTTTCGCAGCGATGGAGCGGTCTGCCCGTTCAGCAATCAGGGACTCAAGAAGTTAGCCGGGCAGGGGGGCAATCATAACGGAGAAGAGACGCGTCAGGCACTCCACGGCATTTACGAAGTATGTGGCCGTCCAGAGACTCATGTGAGGCAGTAGGCGCCATCAAAACGCACGTGCTCGATACAGTCCGTGACCGTCCCGCCAGCGGTATGCCCCGTCTATCCAGGAGTCGCAGTGACGTCACCCAGCATGAATGATCACATTCCATGCTGGTGGCGCCGTACGGCACACGACCTACAGAGACAGTGATCACACCGCCGCTGCTCTTTGGCGTTTCTTTTCTGTTGCCCTGCCAACACATTTTGCGCATGATGTGCGCAGCACGTCTTATGTGAAGCCGCTTCCGCCCCTCACATCGATCTAAGAGCGAGACAACGAACCTAGTCATTAGCGATGGGTCTAGGAGTTCCTATGCCGAAACCTTCATATCGATAGAAGCGCACCGTACTCGATCCGAGATGAGGTGATTCCATGCCGCCGCACAATCCCAAGCTGGAACACGGATGGGTGCAAGTTACGGGCAAGGCCTTTTTCATTGCGATTGGCGCCGATGGAACAGTTTTCGCGATCGATGAGCAGGGCTGCCTGTGGCGTTGGAATGGAAGCAGCTGGGACTCATTCCCGGGGCACGCGACCGGCATGATCGTCGAACCCAATGGGCGGCCATGGCATTGGAATACGGCCGGCGAGATCTACCGATGGTTGGGAAACGATTGGCAGCAAATTCCGGGACAGGCCATCTTTATGGCAGGCGGTCCTGATGGCTCTATCTGGCATGTCGGGCAATTAATCAATCTGATTGGCGGCCCTATCTATCGTTGGCACGGATCGGATTGGGAGCAGTATCCCGGCATCGCGGTCGGCATGGCCGTGGAGCCAACCGGCAACCCGTGGCATTGGAATGCCGAGGGACGGATATATCGATGGGCTGAAGACGCCTGGCAAGAAATGCCGGGCCGGGCGCAATTCATCTCGATCGGAAAAGACGGATCGGTGTGGCATTTGGGGTTCGAGCAGATCTGGGAGCAAGGATATGCCATCTATCGGTGGAGCGGGACCGAATGGCACGTCGTGGATGGGGTCGCGATTGGGATCGCCATCGGCCCGGACGGTTGCCCGTGGCACTGGAACAGAAGAGGAGAGATCTATAGCAGGTTCTAGCCGCGTCCTTGACGGGAAGCCAGGAGCCCATCAACGATGATACGAGTTACCACTTAAGAATGGGGTCTACCGATCACGGCATAACGGTTATGCAGGGACGACCGCCTATCGAACGGTCAACTACAATTTCACCCTAGGTCTGTCGGATAAATGACACGTTCGTGAACAAAATTGCACGCGGAGCCGTTCTTCTCCTCGATTGTATAACCGGGTATGGTAAAAAAAATTCGCTGCCGCATTCGCGGACTTCGAGCCGCCTGTTCCGACATGCCCCGACGTCCGGTATAGATTCTGCAAGCCCGCCGCATCTCATTTCAACTGCATTCGCTTTACCATCATTCTGAAGAAAATAAAATGCGCGTGTCTGAACGTCCAGCAGCGACGAATCTCCCGTTCCAATATTAGTGCGTAGTGCTACGATGCACGATATTATGCCTAGGTAATTTGGTCATCTTGCAACATGTCTACGTATTCATTATTCTCCGACCCTTGTTACTCATAGCAGGCACATTTGTACGATACGAGTAGCACATATGT
>DATFCE010000391.1:0-3015 GCA_035253365.1 Nitrospiraceae bacterium | reverse complement strand
TCGTTTCAAGAACAGAAATTTCGATCCCTGACTCCGCCACCGTTCTCGTAACATCGGAAATGCCGGACCATCCCATTGACAATATTTGTGACGGTCGGTCTGGACCGGGAAGCACGCGGTGGATTGCGGATGAGGAGGGAGATCAAACCGTCGTCGTGTCGTTTGACGCAGCGCGAGACCTTCACAAAGTGAGGCTGGAAGTCGAGGAACCGGACATCAGCAGAACGCAAGAACTGGCCCTCGCCGTCTCCTATGATCGCGGGCAAACATACCGTGAGGTTCTCCGCCAGGAATACAATTTCAGCCCGCCGGGCACGACGTTTGAGCGCGAAGAATGGCGAGTGCCGGCACAAGGCGTCACGAATGTCTGGTTGTGGATTCGGCCCGATAAAGGCGGGAAACCTTGCCGAGCCAGTATCACGTCGCTCGCGTTGGAGTAGGCGCGTCGCTCGGCTGTTGCGGCCCATCTTCCGGCACAAGCTTACCATCGTCGATGACCATAGAACCGTGGGCCGTAGAAGCGGGGACCAAAAAATCGCGGGCCGTAAAACGGCCGGCCGTAGTAAAACCGCGGGACACCTAGATACAACGACACACCGGGCAGCGAATACCCCAGGTAGCCGTAATAGCCCGGATAGACATAGGGTGGATAGAGCGGCGCGGGGATGTACGTTTGAACGGTGGATGAAGCGGACGAGTCTCTTTCCGCGAGTCGCCGGTGGAGGTCATCGCGCGCGGCAGCTTGGCGATCGACCTGATCGCGCAGTTGCCCAATCATGCTCGTCTGCGCCCTGAGCTCCTCTTCGATCTTGCCGGTCTTGCCCTGTTGCAGCTCAATATACGCGTACAAACAATTGAGATGCGCGGGGCCCGTATATGCCCGGCATTCCTCCGGCGAGTGGAAACTGGGAGCGGGGGATTGCGCCTGTGGGAATGGAGCACCAGCCGGTGGGCGGACCTGAGACCGGCCGTTCTGTCTTTCATGAAGGACACCCGCGGCGGATGGCCGGCCCTCGACCCGATCGCGTTGGTCGCGCAACTGCTCGAGCATGTCTTGCTCGGCATTGGTTGGCGGTTGGACGGTTTTCGGGTCGTTGTCCGGTATCCCAATGTATTCATATAGGCAGTTGAGATGGGCCTCTCCTGTCGAACCCTGACAGGCTTCGGGCGAGCGAAATCCCCCGGCTCGCGAAACACTCGCGAACTCCACGCTCAGCAACAGAGCCATGACAAAAATGCCCGCCCACCACGAGGCCGTCTTCTGCCGCCGATTCTCCGAATTGGGTTCAAAGCCTCTCATGGCGGATACCTCCGGTTCAGCGCAGTGAACAGAACTGCCGGCAATCCCTGCTGTTAATGACAGCGTACCACTCCGTCATGCGCCGACGCCAGAGGAACCGAGCTGCCGCCTCGGAATGTCTCCCACTCCGGATTACCGTCTTGCTGATAGCCACGGACGACTTCAATGGCGGACAATGAAGTTCATGGAAGCCGGTCTTTCATGGAGCAAAGGAGAGCTACTATGCCGACACTCGTACAAAAACTGACCGATCCGACTGTTATGCTGGCGTCCGATCATGCCTATGTGAAACAGGTCATGCAAAAGTGCCTGGACACGAACTCGCCAACGGGGCGCCGGCTGTTGGTGCAGGAGATTTGTGACAATTTAACGATCCATGCCACGCTTGAAGAAGAACTGTTCTATCCGGCATTGCAACGCTTTGGGGGTCAGGAAGGTGAGGAATTTGTCAGGGAGGCCTTAGAAGAACATCAAGAAATCAAACGCCTGATGACCGATCTGGAGGAAGAGGACGCGACGCGGCCCCACTTCCGGACGCGGCTGAAGACGCTGCAGGAACGCGTGCTGAATCACGCGCAGAAAGAAGAAGAGATGTTCCCGCTGGCCGAGCAAACTCTTCCTATCGGCGAGCTCGCGCGGCAGATGGATATGCGCCGCATGCAGCTGATGGCCACGGTCCTGCCTCCCTCTGGGCTTGCCATCATGGCCCTCGTCTGTATCGGCCTTGGCGCGCTCTTGTTCTTTACGCTCAGAAAGCCGGATCGATAACGCGGGGAACGCAACTCTTATTTTCATCAGATAGCCGTTGCCGGGTTAGGAACTGATCCTTCACCAATCGAAGACCAGGGACGGGTCAATCTTGCCTTGTCCTCTTCGCTACGCCAGTGTAGAATCTTGCGCTGTCCAGGGTGGAGTGGACCGACATAGTAATTCAGGACCAGTCACTATAAGGCTGAGCGGTATGGGCCGGAGAAATTCTACGTTTGTAAGAGACGTCGATATTCGTGAATTGCCCTCTTATGGCTTCACAGAAGCCGGGCACTACTTACGCGTCCCTCCTACCACAATTCGATGCTGGGTCGCGGGGAGATACTACCCCAGTCAGACCGGTCCTCAATTTTCCAAACCCATTGTTCAACTTCCTGATCCACGCAAAAGACTCTTGTCCTTCATGAATCTCATCGAGATTCATGTGCTGGACGCAATTCGTCGCGAACATAATATTGCGCTCGAAAAAGTGCGAATTGCCGTGGCGTATCTCTCCAAGCATTTCCCCTCAAAGCATCCCCTGGCTGACCGAGAGTTCGAAACCGACGGCATGGATCTGTTCATTCAGAAATTTGGCAAATTAATCAGCATCTCCCAGCACGGGCAATTAGCCATGAAAGAAGTGCTCGAGGCCCACCTACACCGTATTGAAAGAGACCTGGCGGGAATTCCAGTGAAGCTGTATCCCTTCACGCGCAAGCGGGACATACATGACTTCAAAGAAGAACCCAAGGCCGTCGTCATTGATCCACGCGTGTCCTACGGCCGACCTGTCCTAGTTGGAACAGGCATTCCCACCGCCGTGGTTGCTGAACGCTACAAGGCGGGTGAATCAATGGATGATCTGGCAGACGACTATGGCCTCACGCGGCTTGAAATCGAAGAAGCGATCAGGTGCGAACTCTCCCTCGAAGCCGCCTGAACCTCCAGTCTTTTTCCTCGACCGT
>DATFCE010000390.1:0-15337 GCA_035253365.1 Nitrospiraceae bacterium | reverse complement strand
AGGCCCGTCAGATCGTATACGATGGCCGTGCGGAAGGCGATTGAATCTTATCCGGTTTTCGTGGAGGACACCTCGCCGGTGAAAGACCCCGCGGTGATCAAATCGCTGGTCCAGATGCTGGCCTCCGGCCACCTGCAAAATTTAGAAATCGTGGAACAAACGGAAGAAGGACGTCGGGTGTCGTGCAAGGTGCGGGCGTCCGTGGACCCGGCCGTGTTCAAGACGGTTTTGAATCGTGAAATGAACCGGCTGGTCGACAAGCAGCCCGAGGTGGTTGACGAAAACCGCCACATCAAGATCCTGAGCGTCACGGACTATCCGGTGGAAGACAGACGGAAGAAGATCGTCAAGGAGATCAAAGTCGTCTACCAGCAGGTCAGCAGCGATTCGACTCAGATCCTGATCGACTTTTACGACGCGAAGGGAAAACCGATGACGGGCAAGCGCAGCACCACTCAGGACTTCCTCATGCCGGGCGAGATCCGGCAGGTCGTCTTCACCATGCCGGATGATGCCCGATCCTATCGCGTCTGGCTCAGAAAGTAATGAACGGACTATCATACCGCGGTTTCATTCCGCGTCCATCCTTTCCGTGGCCCAATGCCAGACCCCGGCTCCAAGCGCAGCGCCCAGTAAATCGGTCAATAGATCCCATCCATCCGCCTGGCGAAGCGGCACAAACAGTTGATGCAGTTCGTCCGTGAAACCGTAGAGCGTGGCCGAGACCACCGCCAACAGAACGGCATACCGAGCGGCCCAGGAACCGGCTGCATATCGAAAGGCGCGATAGCAGAGAATGCCGAGGCCCCCGTATTCGACGGCATGAACGACCTTATCGCTGATCTCTCTGAAGAGTGTCGGCGCAAGGTACTCCGGATGCGAAAGGGACGACAAATAATAAATCAAGACGGCGTACGCCAGAACCGGAATCCAGTAGAAACTCAGTCGAGCGGCGCGGGGAGACTCCGCAATCTCAAGTTGGTGATTCAGCATGGTAGGTGTGAGCACACGGCGGTCTTGACGAACGATCAGCGCCGGCAACTCCTCCGTCTCTCGCTCAGTGTACCACCCGACCGGAACGAACAACGGACAGAGCTTATATCACAGTCGAGCCGGCGCTGTCATAGCACGGAAGGTGGAGGCGGTGCGTTGAAAGCCGTGATTTCCTGTGACATACTGCGCGCGGCTAGGGACCCTCACGTATGAAAACCGCGCATATCGGCTTCCTCTGGCACATGCATCAGCCGTATTACACTGATCCGGTTGCGCGGACGGCCAGCATGCCGTGGGTGCGCTTCCATGCCATCAAAGCATACTTCGACATGGCGTTCTTGATTGAACGCTTTCCTTCAGTCCGCGCGACCTTCAACTTCACGCCTTCGCTGCTGCTGCAACTGCAGGAATTATCGTCTCGGTCGGTGGTCGATCTCTTTTTTGAGCACGCGCAGAAGCCGGCGGCTGAGCTGACGCCGGCGGAACGCGCGTTCATCATCCGGCACTTTTTTTCGGTTAACTGGGCGACGATGGTTCGACCTTACCCGCGCTACCATGAATTGTTGGTGAAACGCGGGGTGGATGTGCGTGGTCACGACCTGGACCGCCTGGCCCGTCAATTTACCACACAGGAGCTGCTCGACCTTCAAGTCTGGCATAACCTGGCCTGGTTTGGGTATGGCGCGGTCGCCCGCTATCCGCGGTTGCACGCGCTCCGGCAAAAAGACCGGGAGTTCACGGAAGAGGACAAGCAGCAAGTCCTGGCGATTCAGCACCACATCATCGATGAGATCATTCCGTTCTACCGACGGCTGGCCGCCACGGGCCAGATCGAGTTGACTACCACGCCTTTCTATCACCCGATCATGCCCCTGGTCATCGATACGGATTTCGGCCGAAGGCCGCGCCCTGAGACACCCCTGCCCTCGCGCTTTCAGGCGCCTGACGATGCGGAGCAGCACCTGCGATCGGCCGTGGCGCTTCACGCGGAGCTGTTCGGCCATCCCCCGCAAGGCTTGTGGCCGTCGGAAGGCTCGGTCTGTCCCGAAATGGTTCCCATGCTGAAGCGATCCGGCCTTCAGTGGATGGCCACAGACGAGGGCGTCCTGGCGCGCTCGCTCGGAGACTGGCACCGCGAGCGCGCGCTCTATCAGCCCTATTGGGTAGGAGCACCCGGGGAGGATGTTCAGATTGTCTTTCGCGATCGGGAAATTTCTGACGCGTTCGGCTTCGTCTACTCGAAGTCAACACCTGAGTCGGCGGTCGAGGATGTGCTGCGCCGGCTCGGAGATATCGTCCATCATGCACCCGGCAACCATCTCCTGATCCCGATCATTCTGGACGGCGAAAATCCGTGGGAGCATTATTATGACGGCGGCGAACGATTCCTCACCGGCCTCTACACACACTTCTCCAAGGGCGTCTTGAACGGCGAGCAGGCGCGTGTGTCCACCGAAACGATCGGCCGTTCCCTCGAGACGCACCCCGCCGCCGCCCGGCTCGGCCATTTGCACACGGGGTCCTGGATCAGCACCGATTTTCACATTTGGATCGGACATCACGAAGATAATCGGGCGTGGAACCTGCTCAGAGAAACGCGCTCCCGTTTGGTTGATTTATCCGCCGGTCTTCCACCCGATCGCGCGCATGGCGCGTGGCAAGAGCTGTACGCGGCGGAGGGCAGCGATTGGTTTTGGTGGTACGGCGATGATTTTCAAACAGACTTCAAGGCCGAGTTCGATCGGCTGTTTCGCACGCATCTCCGAAACGTCTTCATCCGCGCGGGGGCTGCGATCCCGGAGTTTTTAAATGAGCCGATTATCGGGATAGCGGACGGAGACGCGCAACAAGCCAGACTGCCAGTGCGCTTACTCACCCCGACGATCGATGGGCTGGTCTCGTCATTTTTCGAATGGCGCGGAGCCGGCAGTATCGATCCATCGCCCCCACTGGGCGCGATGTGGAAATCCAGCCGCCTCTTTTCTTTTATCGGATTCGGCTACAGTTTGGAGGCGCTGTTTCTCCGTCTCGATCCGGCTGAAGAGGGTGCCGGGACAGCGTCCGGGAAAGAAGTGGAAGTCCACCTCGTGACGTCTGACGTTCGGCACAAAGCGATCTTTGCTGTCAGCAACTCCGGCACTTCCGAGTTTGTGCTGTTCTCCGCGCCGCATGAAAGCGCGTACACGGAAGTCGGCCGCTTTCAGACGCTGGCTCGACAAAAAATCATCGAGCTGTCGATCCCCTTCAAAGATTTGAATTTGCACGCGGGGCAGACATTTAAGCTGCATTTGACAATTCGAGACCACGATCTTGAAGTCGAACGCTATCCCCGGCACCAGCCCGTGACGCTTACTGTGCCTGATCAAAATTTCGACGCCGTTATGTGGAGAGTTTGAAGAAAGTATGATTTGGAGATCTGGTGATTTGGTGATTGAATGGGAGAAATGCTTCACTTCGCCAGATCACCAAATCACTAAATCGTACTTGAGCGAAGATGCCTGAGTTACGCCGCGATCCCATTGTCGGCCGGTGGGTGATTATTTCCACGGAACGAGCGGGGCGGCCCCGCGATTTTGTGGACACACCGGTGGAGCGCCCTCCGTCGGCGAACCTCTGCCCGTTTTGTCCCGGCCATGAACGTCTGACCCCCGGCGAGGTGCTGGCCTATCGGCCCACCCCGGCCGATGCCAATTCCCCGGGGTGGAGCGTGCGCGTCGTCCCGAACAAATTTCCCGCCCTCCAAGTCGAAGGCGAGCTCGGCCGCGAAGGCATCGGCCTCTACGACCGCATGAACGGCATCGGCGCGCATGAAGTTATCATCGAAACCAACGACCATAAGCTGTCGTTGGCCGACCTGCCGAGTGCCCGTATCGAGGATGTGCTGTGGGCGTATCGCGACCGGATGGTGGACCTGAAAGGCGATCGCCGATTTCGATACATTCTGGTCTTTAAAAATCACGGGCCGGCGGCAGGGGCGACGCTGGAACACTCGCATTCTCAGCTCATCGCGCTGCCGATTGTGCCGACCAACGTGCTCGACGAGATCGATGGTTGTCGCGCTCACTTTCACCACAAGGAGCGTTGTATTTACTGCGACATCATCCGGCATGAGTCTGATGAAGGCGATCGCATTGTCGCCGAGAATCCCGAATTTTTAGCCGTGACGCCGTATGCCCCCCGATTTCCGTTTGAGATGTGGATTCTGCCCAAACGCCATGCGGCCTACTTTGAGGAGAGTCAGCGCGCGCAGTTTGAGTGGCTGGCCCGCATGCTGTCGGAATCCTTGCGGCGCATGGACCGCGTGCTGTCGCGACCGGCGTTCAACTTCATACTGCACACCTCCCCGCTGCATGAGAAGACCGGCGACTTTTACCATTGGCATCTGGAAATCATGCCCAAGCTCACTCAGGTGGCCGGCTTCGAATGGGGCACCGGGTTTTACATCAACCCGGTGACGCCGGAAGAGGCGGCGAGATTTTTGCGGGACGCGAAGATTTAATCCTGGATGCTGAAAAAGGCCCCCAACTTTGTTCTCGGTCGTTCGTCCGCCTCAACGTACTCCCCCTGTACGCCTCGACGTCCAAACTTCCTGCGGCCTCGTTGGATGGCCTTTTTGAGCATCCTGCATTGATGTCGCGCGGAACTACCACGGTGATGCTCAAGTAATAAACATGGATGCCTTAAGGGAAACTAAGCTACACGATATTTCAAGAATAGTTAGCAAGCTGGACTGTGTCAGGTTACGCTTTCTTGAATATCGCCAGGCAGGCGGAAGATTTAGCAAAGAACAAATTTATTCTGATGGCGATACATGGGGTAAGCTTTGCGCTGAATTAAACATCCAAGTGAAGCGCAAGAATATCCCAGTGCCAAATGAAGTTTATTTTGAGCGGCTTAAGGTTTTTATTGCTCAACATGGGAGAACTCCCAAGGCCAGTGAAAAGAAGAAGGCTGGACTAAATTTCAGGAAAAGCCGATGGTCTACTCTTTCCGCATTTTTGCGTGATGCTCGGGAAAAACAAATAACTCCTGGGTATCTTGTTCCAACGACAAAAGACTTCGCGGCAACTGCCGATTCTTACCTTGAATGCCTTTTGCCCCAAAATGAAGACCACCCAAACATTCCTGTAGTTGTCAGAAAATCCGACATACGCCCCGTTCCTCCAATTCCTTTCCTCACCAAGCGACGGCATCCATCTTGGAAGCGGATCGACATCGGAGGCTTTCCATATAGAAGCTGGCGTGGCGGCTTTATTTGCCATTCTATGTAGTCTGCAAGTCCTTAAATGGCAAATACTCGATGTGACTATAGGTAAAGGCATGACGCTATATGTTCAGATGATGTTACGGGGAAAGAATTGATTGTCGAATTCAAATACAATCTTTCACAGTCAAACTGGAATCATTCAATCGATGAAGTTGATTATATTGTCTGCTGGAAGAGCGCTTGGCCTAGATGTCCAAAGCCTGTCATAGAACTCAGCAAGCGGTTTCACTCGAAGTGAGTACTTCCATTTCAATTGAAATAAAAGACAGCACGGGCATATGATCTATTCATGAAAGTCCAATTGAGCCATCCCGCACGCGAAGTCGACGTCAAAGGCCCGAAGCGCGTGAAAGAACTTCTGCGCGATCTCGATCTGGTTCAGGAAGCCCATCTGGTCATCCGGGGCGATGATCTCATGACGGAAGATGAAATGCTGAAAGACACGGACCAGGTGGAGATTCGGCCAGTGATTTCCGGGGGATCATGAATTGCACCAAGTGTAAGACCAAGGCAGTTATCGGCCTTCCCCGCCACAACGCCGCCTTTTGCAAAAGCTGCTTCAACGGCTTTGTGCATGAGCAGGTATCGCGCGCCATCGCCTCGCAACGGATGTTCAGTCGACAGGATCGTCTCCTGGTGGCAGTCTCCGGCGGCAAGGACAGCTTGGCGCTGTGGAACATCTTGCTGAAGCTCGGGTATCGCGCGGATGCGCTGTACGTCGATCTCGGGATACCGGGTTACTCGGAGAAATCATACGAAAGGGTCCAGCGATTCGCCGAAACGGTCGGAGCTACGCATGGCGCAGCCCTGCGTGTCCACACGGTGAAAGAGGAAGAAGGCGCCGGCATCAAAGAATTGGCTCAACTCGTCCATCGACCCACCTGTTCAGCGTGCGGCACCATCAAACGGTATCAGTTCAATCGCGCCGCGGTGGAGCATGAGTATGATGTCATGGCTACCGGACACAATTTGGATGATGAAGCGGCGCGGCTCTTGGGCAATGTGTTGCATTGGCAGACCGATTATCTGGAAAAGCAGAGTCCGACACTTCCGGCCTCTGTTGAAGGCTTTGCAAAGAAAGTGAAGCCGCTCTACCGGCTATCGGAACGAGAGATTGCCGCCTATGCGGTTCTGAACCGGATTGACTATCTCGTTGAAGAATGCCCTATGGCCAAAGGCTCAAAGATGCTGCTGTACAAAGAGGTATTGAATCGCCTGGAGACGGCGTCGCCCGGCACCAAGCAATCTTTTTATTGGGGCTTTCTGGAACAGCATGCCAAAGAGCGCTCGCCGGAGGGATCGATGGCTGAGAAGGATTCTGCCACCCTCCACCCCTGCTCCACATGCGGCCAACCTACCACCGCCGAGGTCTGCTCATACTGCAAAATGATGGCGCGGGCTCAAGCGAGCGCGCAAAGGTGAGCAGTGAATCACGACGCCGCCCTTTCTCTGTCGGCCGGCGCCGATTGAAAAATTGCACGCCCAACCCGTAAGCTTTAACAGGACTGACTAAGCGAGAGATTATGGCAACCACCGAACGCGATTATTATGAAATCCTCGGCGTGTCCCGGACCGCCAGTCAGGATGAGATCAAGAAAGCCTTCCGGCGGCTGGCGCGCCAATACCACCCGGATCTCAATACCGGCCCGCGCAAAGCCGAGATGGAGAAAAAGTTCAAGGAACTGAATTCGGCGCACGAAGTGCTGAGCGATCCCGAGACGCGCAAAAAATACGACCAGTATGGGCACCGCTGGCAGGAAGCAGAGGCCTATGAAAAAGCCCGCCAGCAGGCCGGGGCCGGCATGGGCGGCGGCGCAGGCATGGGTGGCGGACGCGGATTTTCCACCGAAGAGACGCAGGATTTCAGCGATGTGTTCGAATCGTTGTTCGGCCGTCGCACGCGCGGCGGAGGCGGCTTTCAAGGATCGACGCAAGGATTCGCCATCCCCGGCGAAGATTTGGAAACGACGGTGCGATTACATCTGCGGGAAGTGTTGACGGGTGTCACGCGGCGCATTCAACTGTCGGAACCCGCGACCTGTCCGACCTGCGGCGGAACGGGAAGACAGAAGGGCCGGTTCTGTCCGACCTGTGCCGGCACCGGGACGGTCTCGGAGACCCGCACGATTGACGTAAAGATTCCCGCCGGAGTCCAGGATGGCACGCGCGTGCGCGTGCCGGGCAAGGGCGGTCCCGGCCAGAACGGCGGCAAACGCGGCGACGTCTATTTGCACGTCCAGGTCGAATCGGATGCCGTCTTTCGGCGACAGGGCAGCGATGTGCACGTGAATCTTCCTGTCTGGCCATGGGAGGCGGCCTTGGGGGCGGAGATCATGGCCCCGACTTTGGTTGATCCGGTGCGTGTCAAAGTGCCGCCCGGCAGCCGGGCCGACGGCAAATTGCGACTGAAAGGAAAAGGACTGCCGACCGCGTCCGGCGGGCACGGCGATCTCTTTTTCACGCTCCAGATCGTGATGCCTTCCACGTTATCGGAAGAGGATCGCAAGCTGTACAGTCAATTGGCGCGCACGTCTCATCCAGATCCGCGGGCCGAGCTCTTTCGTCAAGCCGGACGAGTATGACGCCGGCGCCTTCTGTGATGCCGTCTCCGTTGGCGCGGTGGGAGGCGCGATGAGGCTGCCCGAATATGCCCTGTTCGCGTTTGGGTCCTTGTTTGTGATTGTCGATCCGATTGCGGCGGTGCCGGCCTTCTTGGCCATGACGGCTCGGGAATCCGTCGAGCAGCGGTTACGGACCGCGCGTGTTGCGTGTCTTGTGTCAGTGGGCCTTCTGACCGGCTTTGCTTTCCTGGGTCAATCGCTGTTCAGCATCTTGGGCATTACCATGCCCGCCTTTCAAGTCGCCGCCGGGCTGGTGTTGCTGCTGGTGGCCTTCGATATGGTTCGGGCCCAGCGATCCGCCGTGCAGGAGACGGCGGAAGAAACGGCCGCCGGCGCCGTGAAAGACGATGTCGCCATCACGCCATTGGCCATGCCCATGCTGGCCGGCCCGGGCGCGCTGTCGACCGTGATTCTCCTCAATGCGCAGGCGCAAAATTGGGCTCAGCGCGCGGTTCTCGTGGGATGTCTGATCGCGGTGGGCGCGGCCAGTTATGTGACCTTGGCGCTCGCGGGCCGCGGCGCGCATTGGCTCAGCCCCATCGCGGAAAAAATTATCACCCGGCTCATGGGCCTGCTCTTATCCGCGGTGGCGGTCCAATTTATTTTTAATGCGGTGAAGGCGGAAGGGGGACTGCTGGGGCGATGATCATGACTTCGTCATGGTGCCGGCCCGCTCACGGTTCATCATAACTAGGGGTCTTGGGTTATACTGTAGCCGAGTATCGGATTACGCAGCATGGTCATCGCACACGATCATTCGCAGGTCAAAGGAATACATTCAACGACACAAAGGAGGGCATGATGAGACAAGTCGGGCGATTTCTGACGACAAGTGTGGCGGCAGTGAGTCTGATCGCGCTGAGTTTCGGCGCTCCGCAGGGCGCATGGGCCGACAGAGAGAAAGAGTCGGGGGAATACGAACACGGCAAGGGCGAATACGGGCACGGCAAGGAATCATACGGGCACGGGAAGAGCGAGTCCGGCCACGACAAAGAATCGTATGGCCATGGAAGAGGTGGATACGGCCATGATAAGGGCTCCGGCCATGGAAAGGGCTACGGCGGAGGGTATGGCGGCGGACACGGCATGGGCATGGGTGGCTGGCATGCCAGCACCAGCCACCTCCTGCGCCACATGTTGAAACACGACAAGGACATCGGGTTGAAAGAAGACCAGGTCAGCAAATTAAAAGAGATGCAATTGAATTTAGACCGGACGCGTATCAAGTCGGAAGCCGACATCATGGTCGCCGAGCGCGAGTTGCGGGCGTTGATCGAGGACGGCAAATCGGATCTTTCCGCGATCGAAAGCAAATTGAAGCAAAGCGAATCGATGGAGGTGGCGCTTCGCCTGGAAGCGATCAAGACACGGCGGGATGCGCTCGGCCTGTTGACCCCCGAGCAACGTGAAAAGATTAAAGAGGAGCACGGCGGGATGATGCCGCAGCACAAGGTGCCGGGCATGCGCGGCGGGCACGGCGAGCAGAAAGATGACGCCAGGAAAGAAGACGGCATGAGGAGCCGTTGAGGCTTTCGGCACCCCGGGGAAAGGAGACATGATGACATCTGCTGGACTCATAAGATGGATAATTACAGGGACAGCCATCGGTGTGTTGGCATGGGGAGGTCCTGCATGGAGCGACGATAAAGGCAAGCATCACGAGGAGGATGAAGGTAATGTCGCCGACCTCGTTAAGGACGCGAAGATTACTATTGATCAAGCCATTAAGACCGCATCGGAGAAGGTACAAGGCATCGTGGTCGAGGCCGAATTGGAAAAGAAGCACGGCAAGACCGTCTGGGAAGTCGAGGTTATCGGCGGTGATGAGAAGATTACCGAAGTGCACATCGACGCCGGATCAGGCGACGTGATCGATACCGAGGCGAAGAAAGAGAAGAAGGCCCACAAAAAGAAGAAATAACTTTCTTACTTTGGCGCGGGACCGGCAAGGTCCCGCGCGCGAATCCCCGCCCTGCTTCGTACCAACCAGTTGCACCCTTATCGGTGAAGATGGTACATCAACGCATTCGACTCACTTCTCAACGAGGAGCACGATGGCCATCGATCCCAAGCACGCCAGTCACGATCTGACCGACGGTCCCGGACGCGCGCCGGCCCGCGCCATGCTCAAAGCGGTGGGGTTCACCGATGAGGACATCGCTCGGCCGCTCGTCGGCGTGGCCAATACCTGGATCGAAATCATGCCGTGCAATTATCATCTTCGCCGGCTGTCCGAGAAGGTTAAGGCCGGCATCCGTGCGGCCGGCGGCACGCCGATCGAATACAACACGATCGCGGTCTCCGACGGCATCTCGATGGGGACGGAAGGGATGAAAGCTTCGTTGATCAGCCGAGAAGTCATCGCCGACTCAATTGAACTCGTCGCGCGCGGGCATCTCTTCGATGCCGTCGTGGCCTTGTCTGGTTGCGATAAGACGATTCCCGGCACCGTGATGGCGCTGGCCAGGCTAAACGTTCCCTCGCTCATGCTATACGGCGGGTCCATCATGCCGGGCCGCTTTCAAGGCCATGACGTCACTATTCAAGATGTGTTTGAAGCCGTGGGCAAGCATGCCGCGGGAACAATGACCGATGCCGAGCTCCATGAGTTGGAAGGCCAGGCCTGTCCGGGGCCGGGCGCATGCGGCGGTCAGTTTACCGCCAATACGATGGCCATCGCGTTTGAGTTTTTGGGGATCTCGCCGATGGGGAAGAACGGCGTGCCGGCTATGGATCCACGCAAGGATGACGTCGCCTTTGAATGCGGTCGGCTGGTGATGGATCTGCTGCGGCAAGATCTCCGTCCCCGCCAGATCATCACCCGCAAATCGCTGGAAAATGCCATCGCCGCGGTGGCGACCACCGGCGGCTCGACCAACGCCGTGCTACATCTATTGGCGGTGGCGCGCGAGGCCGGCGTCAATCTGACTATTGACGACTTCGATGAGATCAACCGGCGCGTGCCCTTGCTTGCGGACCTCAAACCGGGCGGTCGGTACATGGCCGCCGATCTCTTTGCGGCGGGAGGCACCACGCTCGTGGCCAAGCGCTTGATCGAGGCGGGACTGCTGCATGGCGAACAACCGACGGTCAGCGGACGAACCATCGGTGAGGAAACACGTGACGCCAAAGAGACACCGGGACAACGCGTGTTACGCTCGCTGTCCGATCCCCTCAAGAAGACCGGCGGGATGGTGATTCTCAAAGGCAATTTGGCGCCGGAAGGATGCGTCGTCAAAGTGGCAGGGCATGAGCGCCTGTCCCACCGAGGTCCCGCCAAGGTGTTCGATCGCGAAGAAGACGCCTTTGCTGCGGTCAAAGCCGGTCACATCAAGGCGGGCGATGTCGTCGTGATCCGCTACGAAGGCCCGCAAGGCGGGCCCGGCATGCGGGAAATGTTAGGTGTCACAGGAGCCATCGTGGGCGCGGGGCTTGGCGAGTCCGTCGCGCTCATGACCGATGGCCGCTTCTCGGGTGCCACGCATGGGCTCATGGCGGGCCATGTCTCACCTGAGGCCGCCAAAGGCGGCCCGATTGCGGCGGTTAAGGACGGCGACATCATCGTCTTCGACATCGCTGCGCGCAGACTCGATCTTGAGCTCTCACAAGACGAGATCAGTCGGCGACTCCGCCAGTGGAAGCCGCCGGTTCCACGCTACACGACCGGTGTCATGGCGAAATATGCACGACACGTGTCTTCTGCATCGGAGGGCGCGGTCACAAGTTGAGATGGCGTGAAGCGGCGCGCCCTAAAACAAAGCGGGCGGCTTCCCCCGGAAGAAGCTACCCGCTTCTGGCGTTGATTGCCTAAGATCGTCCTCTCTATATTTAGAGAACCTACCTTTCAGCGGAAGAACAGCCATTACTCCGTTAATGCATTGCATCAAGCCTATAACGGCTCTTCTCGCCTCGTAACCTTGCCGCACGTTGGTTCGTGGGTGCCTATCGGCACTTGGAGTGTATGAGACGATCCGACGCAATGATTCCGAGCGGGCCGTCTATTAGGAGAGGCACTTACGCCGTCGGTAGGCTTGATGAGTCGGGTGGAGTCAGGTCTTCCATAGCGACCTCCTCTTATGAAGCGGGGCGAGACTGTGCACACCGCATCGGCTCACCGCGCGCCGCTTCGAGGAATCGAGCGAGCGTGAAGCCATCCTAGGCCTGCTCTTTGGATCTGTCAATACGCTATACCCCTGGGCTTCGCCTCAACGTTGGTGGACCGAGGCTGAATTCATCAGCAGGGTGAGCATCAGTAAGAGTGATTCCTCGCTATAGCTATTGCGTAACGAGGCGCTGATTTCTTCTAAGAGCCGGCTCGCTTCAGGACCAAGCCCTTTGATCACCGTCACCATATCGCCGTGAGACAATTCTTGCTGTATCCGCGCCTCACTGAGCGTGCCATCGTTGATCTTCTGTTGAAGAATCCCGGCAAGCTGGCTGATTTTCGGTAGAAGGCCGGATGGGAGTCCTCCGATCGTTTCAGGACTGAGATCGTCACTGAGTGTTTGCGCGTTGGTCTCTTCCAAGCCAGGATTGCCCAAGACGACATCTGATAGCAACATAAGCGCGATGGCCCATCGTTTCAAATGGTTCATACAGACCTCTGTGTGCGAGTGATATCCCCAAGAATCGATGTTGCTTCAAGAATAGCAAAACTTCGAAAACCGTCATCCTTCATCCGGCCCCATATGGCATGTATCGACAAGAAAATCTCCTCGGAAGATAGGTTTCAGCCATCTTCCTCGGGAAAACGAAATCTAAGGGGTTATCGCAAGGAAGGGTCCGCAATAGGATGCGGCCAGAGTGTGAATATCGTTGATCAAATCCTGCAATTTAGCAAGCGCATGCGCGCGCTGTTGAGGGGTGATAAGGCCATCAACGGCGAGAGCCATATCCATGACGGCGCTCTTCATCTCTTCCATTGCACGCTGATAGTGCGATGGATTGCTTTCCTCAGGAAAGACAAGCCAGTCTTCCAGACGTTGGGAGATGATGTGAGAATCCCGGGTGGAACGCAGCAGGCGCAATATTTCTTGTTGTCGTGATTTTTGAAACTCTACCCGAATCCCGAGCATGTCCGGCAATGACCGGCTCCATTGGCTGATGCGTTGCTTCTGTTCGCTGGTCAGTGGTCCAAGCCATTCCTTTAACCGATCAAGGGTCTCCCCCGCGCGGTTGGTCAACCGTGTGTCGGCCTTTTGTTTCAGCAGCCGTTCTCGCTTCTCGAGATCCTCGCGAAACGCCTGTTCCAGGTTATGAATTTGGCGCTCGTTCACCGACGTCAAAAATGACGCGCTATCCGTGACGATGCGCGTAAACAAATCCGCCCGCAGTTCTGCATACGTCGCGAAGATCCACTCAATTTCTTGGCGGGTCAATCCATCCGAGCTTTTGGTCTTGATGTCGCTTAAAAATCGCTCGTAGACCGGGAGTGCATCATACCGGTGTCGAGCCAATAAGTCCTTGAGCCGGCCGCGCACGAATACTTTCTGGTCCTTGGTCAGATCGAAATAGTGATCCAGTTTCCAGAGCACGAGCCAATCGGCATGGCGGTAGGCAAAGATCGGCGCGCATGCGCTCACCATGCCGCAAAGAACTGCCATGACGAGCACTCGAACAACATGGCCGGAAGCCGGCTGAAGCTTCATGGGCAATCTTAACTCCTAGCCTCATTATAATCTGTGATTTCGCGTTTGAGGAACCCTCAAAAGGGCCGGAGGATCGCTTGGCGCTAGTCCGAAGCGATATGGTGGCCGGGCGGAAAGGCGATGGAGACTCGAATTTATATGGGAACAGTAGTGGAAGGCCACCGGTCATGACGAACAATCGTGTGCTGCCATTCCACGATCAGTCGCTCATACTCTCGTTCTTGCCGGCGGACCATTTCGTGGATGTCGAATTCAGGCGGGACGGACTGCGCGTTTCGACCCATCCGCGTCGCGTCCGCTGGGTGCGTGAGTAAATAAAGGACCCGATCCGCTAATCCGGCGACATCGCCGGGCTCCAGCAGGTATCCATTAATCCCGTCACGAATCACTTCGGGTGCCCCGTCCACGCGCGTCCCGACAACCGGGACGCCGCTGGCCAATGCTTCGAGATAGACGCGCGGCAATCCTTCCCAACGAGAGGTCAGCACCAAAACGTTCAAACAACGGAGGATTTCCGGGATATCACGGCGCCATCCCAGTAAATGCATGGAAGATGCGAGACCATGACGGTCAATCTCTTGTTTGACGGCAGGCCGCATGTCTCCATCACCAATCATGACAAATTGCGCGCTCGGACTTTGTCGGTGAACCACTGCCGCTAGATGAACGAAATCGAGAGGGGCTTTTTGCGGCTTGAACGGGGCGACCATCCCGATGGTTGGCCTGTCCGAATCCAACCCCAATTGCCGTTTTTTACCGGCGACATTCACATCGGTCCGGCGAAGCGCGCGCAAATCCACCCCGCTTCGGATTACCGAGCATCGCTCCGCCGGGAAGATGCCGAGTGAAATGCCTGTTCGTCGATTGGCTTCGGACACTGCAAAAAATCGGCTCGTTATACGCCCGGCGCGCCGCTCAATGGCGATCAGTATCCGCCGGAGCAGAGGGTATTGGGCCGGTGTAAATCCGAATCCGTGAATGGAATGAACGATGATCGGCACATGGGCCATTCGTGCGGCAAATCGACCGACAATTCCTGCCTTTGAGCTATGCGTGTGGACGATGGCAGGCTTTATGCGCGCCAGCAGCTTCGTGAGCTTGAATAGCGCGTGGCCGTCGGCAATCGGCCGAATGGAGCGCCGGAGAGTGGGAATTTGATAGAAATCGATTCCGGGTAGCGCTTTGGCTTCCTCATCGAGCAGGCCCGGCTCGCCGGTGATCAGCACAGAGCGAAATCGGGTAGAGTCCAGGTGGGATATCGTGAAGAGCGTATTTTGCTGCGCCCCTCCCAGCTCCAATTGAGTGATGATATGTACGACGGATACCGGGGAAGTCGCACTCACACTGTCTCCATTCGTTGCACATCCTGGAATCGCTTGGCGAGTTCCTTGCCCTGACTGATGGCATCTTCCATTGACGTATGCTCCCACCGACCGTATCGCCCGATGGAATAAATCCCGCGGCGCTCCAACTCTGCGAGAAGGCCGGGAAGCACGCGGGCGCGATGTCTGTCGAAGAGCACATAGGCATACCGAATATCACGTATATCAGCGGCCACAATCTCGTCATCACTCCTGAAGATACCAGCCCGCTCCATGCCGCTACGAACCTGTCGAAGCAGTGTGGCCGGTGGAATGGCTTGATTCGGTTGGTGTGATACTTCAACGTAGACGGAGCTGCATCCGGGTCGCCCCAATGAGGGAGAAAAGTTCATGGGAAAGCCGGCTCGATAGAACGGATAAGCCGGCTCTGGAAAATAGATCCAATGCTTGTCCGAGATACGTTCACGTCCGACACCGAGATTAATG
>DATFCE010000389.1:0-5329 GCA_035253365.1 Nitrospiraceae bacterium | reverse complement strand
ATGTGCCTCTCTAATGTCATTCTCGTAGTAATACGCGCTTATACATCCTTTCTTGCAACCCATTGGGTGTGTTCACGAGAGAACGCATTCTCCGCGTCACCAAACGAACTTTGACAGTTTGCTGTCGGATGAGATGCTATTGGCTTGCTCACGAATAAGACTAATCTCGTGCGCAGCAAGTGCATAAGAGGACGCAAGTTCAGAAAATCGCTTTGCTTGCATCCAGCTAAGTAAGCTTGCAGCGAGGGCGATCAGGATAGGAGTCGGCCAAAAAGGGGCAACAGGAAACTTAACTCTAGCTATCGCGAGAGCGACCGCAATTGCATTGACGGTGATCAACATGCCAAAGAACAGGTTGGAGGTCTTTCGATTAGATGCCGATTTTTTTGCATACCATATCAGTTGTTCAGTCACTCTCATAGTGACGTAGACTCGCAACCGCTCCGCCATAGGCGCTGCCCGCATCGCTGACATAGCATCAGTGATCTGAAACCCATCGAGATGAGTGCTCAGCTGTCGGACGACATCCCTGTTTTGTTCAATAACTGCCTTTAGTGTCTGGCGGAAGTGACTTGCGGCAATGTCCTCATCGGTGTCAAAAGGCTCGGCCCTTGTAATGAAGCGCCAAGTCAGCGTCTTAATCGATTCAGCTACAGCACGCGAGGCATACCAATAGCGATCTGGGCGCATGGCGGAAAGGTATACAGAACACCCGAGTGCGCCCAAGAAAATCAAAACTTGAGTTACGGCGGCTTCCCAGATCGGGCTATTGATAACCGATAGAACTGCTGCTGCGATAAGAAGTAACAAGTGCAAGGAAAGTACTCTGAAGAATCTATGTTGTGACAACAGTGATAGTTCGTCAGCAGAACGATACAGAGCCGGATAATCTAGAGGCTGCATGTGGGCAACTCGGGATCGCATCTTTGCATTGGTGCTATCTCCGATTCCTACTTGATGTAGACCACTCCGGGGAGGTCCTTCAAATCCGCATCTCCCGTGATCAACTCAGCTTCTTGATCTTTGGCCGTCGCATACACGATTGCATCGGCCATGGCCAGACTATGCCGCAGACTGAAATCGGCGGCTAGATATGAAATGGATTCCGTGAGCTGTACCACATAGGTTGCGCTGAGCCGTCCCGTAAACAATAACGCCGTCTCTTCTCCTCGCTCACGTTTGATCTTCTTGTATACCTCGTACAGGACGATGGTTGGCGTGATGATGTCATACCGCGGACCGAGATAAGCGGCATATCGTTCGGCGAGTGGTCCAGCAATAAAGAATTCGATCCAACCGCTTGAATCCAGCACGATCTTCACAGCCGGTCTCTTTTCTCCCGAATGTCTGTTTTGGACATTCCCTTAAGCGCACCCTTGAGCGATTTAAACGGTACCTCCGGTACTAGGGTAATGACTCCGCCTTTTTCCAGTACCTGCAAGCGCTGCTGAGGACTCAAGTGAAGCTTTTCCCGCACCTCCTTGGGGATCACAATTTGGAATTTCGGCGAAATCGTAATCGTAGGCATGTCCACTCTCCTTACCGATTCATGATCGATCATGCTACCGTCATACCTTTCATCAGTCAAGCACCTGCGGCTCATATACAGATTCGTATCGCGGCATTGATCATCAACACGCGATGTTTAGTTGCGCACTCTGGTCAGATTGAAGCCTAGCGTTCAGAAAGGCAGGTCGTTGAATTTCCACACGCCTAGGGATTTATCGGCCCAGAGGCCGTCGTCTTCGGTGCATTCTTCCACGATCAGCGTCAGGGGGGAAGGGAATGAAAATGGGGGGAGTCGCAAGTTGGTCGGCCTCCATTCACCGGTGGCAATATCATCGTTCTGCGTTCGGTCTTTGTATGTGGTCGCCAGCAGGTACGTCGCGCCGGTACGCCTGAAATTTGAAAGCGCGCGGAAGGCATCCTGGAAAGAGAGATGGTCCAAACAATCGCGACACAGGATGGTATGCACGTTCGGCAGCCGGTCTTTGGTGATGTCGAGCACCAGAAAGGTTTTACGCGGATTGCCGTATTTCAGCCGGTTTCGATAAATCAATTCCCGAACGATGTCGCCTCCGATATAGGGAAAATCGAGCGGAAGTTCTTTCATCCAGAAATGATCGCCGCATGGAGCATCCAGCAGGCTCGACACAGACAGGTCGCGAAACACATTAGGCAATTCCCGCCGAAGGACCACGGTCTCAGACAGCGATGACCCGGCCCCTGATACGGATTCTTGCCCGCCCCAGCCATTGTTCAAATAGATCTCCGAGAACACGGATCGCGTACGATTCCGCTCCGTCTTCCGATAGAGCCCTTCGACCTTGGTCAGAAGATCGCGCATGAATCTGGCTGATTGAGGGTATTGCTGCTTGAGCAGCGTGTACAGACGCTGAATCGAGGATTTTTCGAAGAGCGATTGAGGCATGCCGTCTCCACTCTTGTTCGTTTGCCGCGCATTTCAAACAAAATCAGAGAGAATTACAAGGCAAATCTTAAACACCTCCGCACGATTTATGAACAAATGCCGATGTGTTAATGTGCAGGCTCTCTGAAGGCATTTGATGAGTCCCTTTCACACGAGTCTAATTCTCCAGAGCCTCCGATGGCCACATGGTTGAGAACGACGATGCCGGATATTCCCGCCGCGGGTGAGCTGCTCACGAGACCGGCACAATGGCAGACTCTTCCGCATCCATGGCGGTGGACGCGCATCACCATCCTGGCCACTTTCCTCCTCCTTTGGCTCAGAGCCGTGTGGTTGATCTATGCCGATACGGGCTTGTTCTACTATCTCGGGACCGATTTCGCCATGTACTGGTCCCAGTCCGCGGTGCTGTGGTCGAGCCCCGTCTCTATCTATAATCTCGATGCCCTTAATCAAGAACTTCAGCCGCTGTTTAATGCCTATTCGTACAATCATCCGCATGCCGATGCCGTGCACGTTCCCTATCCTCCGCTGTTTGCCTGGTTGTTCACACCGTTTACCCTGCCTGCGCCGCCGATCGGTCTCGCCTTGTGGGAAGGACTCAATCTCATCGCTGCCGTCTATCTAGCATGGCGCGCGTCGCAACTGTTTTACGGCTTGGACCGGCCGTCCGCCGCGCTTCTGGTGCTGATTTCGTTTCCCATCGGAATTTGTCTGATCGTCGGCCAGCCGCAAATCCTCCTCGCGTGCGCGGTCGCGGAATGCTATCTGTCGTTGCGAGCAGGACGGGATTTTGCAGCAGGACTGTGGCTGGCATGTCTTTTGTTCAAACCGCAATATGGATTGTTGTTTGGACTCCTGCTGATCTGGAAGGGCCGATGGAAAGCGGTGGCGGGGGCAGCCGCCGGAGGATTCGTCGTCCTCGGCGCGTCCATCGCCGTCGCCGGACTCGCCGCATTGATGACCTACCCGAACGTCTTTGAGGAGTACGTCGGGTTCCGCGCCGACTGGTGGGAATATATGATCAACTGGCGCGCGCTCGTCCTGGCGTGGAGTCCCGGAATTACCGACCGGCGGGGCATGTTTTATACGCAAGTGCTGAGCGCGCTGACCATCCTCGCGACCATCTGGGCCTGGCGGGGACCATGGGCGCCGCGTGATGCGCGCTTCCCCATGCAAGTGACCCTTCTGCTGTTGGCGACCCTTCTGACCAGTCATCACAGTTTAAGTTACGGCGCCGCCATCCTTGCGGTGCCGCTCGCCTCAGTTCTGGCCGAAGGCATGGCTGGGCCGTGGACTCGGATGGCGATCGTGGCGGGAATCATCCTGCCGGCGCTATGGTTTACCGTGATTACCGTGACCGACCCCGCTATGTCATCGCGCTTGACTGCCTACGCGCAGGTGCTGACCTTAGGAGGACTCCTGATCGACCTGTGGCTCCGTGGCCGGCCAGTTGTCGACGTCCGGTAATCAAGGCCGTTGTAGGGCGTGCAGAACGTGGATGGCTTTTAAGCCCTTAAGGAGGACTCGTTTCCGACGTGCGCCGGCGCCTGCCTGAAGTTCGACGGCACTTGCGGGAAGACCGAACCGTTCTGCCACACATCGACACAGCGCGTCGTTGGCGGCGCCGTCAACCGGCGGCGCGGCAACCCGGAATTTCAGCGCGTCGCCATGGATACCGGCGTACTCAGTGCGCCCGGCATTGGGTTGGATGTGAACCGTAAGGATGACGCCTTTTGATGAATCGTGCAAGAACGCGGGGAATTGTTCGGGATGGGGTGTCTGTTTCACAAATGAGAGGGGAGGCTGACCTTCCGCACGCCAGCCTCACCCAAATATCGCCTTGGCCAACTCTTGAATACTCCGCTGCATGTCGGGATCATCCGTAATCGGTCGGGTCACGGCGGCCTCGCACGCCCTGGAAGGCGGCACGCCTTTCCGAATCAGCTCGCCGGCGTAGATTAACAATCTGGTGCTGACGCCTTCTTCCAAACCGTGATTGCGCAGATTCCGAACTTTCTCGCCGAGCTTGACCAACCGTTGCGCGATGTCTTTCTCTACACACGCTTCCCGCTCCAGAATCTGGGCCTCGATTGCCGCCGGCGGATACGTAAACTCAATCGCCATGAAGCGCTGCTTCGTGCTTTGTTTGAGATCCTTGAGCACGCTCTGATAGCCGGGGTTGTAGGAAATTACGAGCAGGAAATCATCCACCGCCTCGATGACCTGTCCCTTCTTGTCGATGGGCAGCAAGCGGCGGTCGTCGCTCAACGGATGGATGATGACGGTGGTATCTTTTCGCGCCTCGACGATTTCATCCAAATACACAATGGCCCCGTGTTTGACGCCGAGGGTCAAAGGGCCATCCACCCACACGGTCTCTTCGCCCCTCAAGAGATAGCGGCCGACGAGATCCGAGGCGGTGAGGTCCTCATGGCACGCCACGGTGATGAGCGGGCGCCCGAGCTTATAGGCCATGTGCTGTACAAACCGGGTTTTTCCACACCCCGTCGGCCCTTTGAGCATCACCGGCATACGGCTCTCGGCGGCAATTGTAAACAGCCCCACCTCGCCGCTCACATCGGCGTAATATGGCTCCTCGCGCAGCCGGTACTGATCGATGGCCAGTTCGTGGCCTTTTGGATTGACCTCAGTCATGATGTCACGAATAACTGAAATAGATAGAAAATAGCAAGCGCAGAAGCCGAGGCGAGGGGAGAGGGAACCGGGGCCGGCTTCGGCGGCCCCGGTCGGTGCCTTAATGTTTCATCGATTTGAGATGGCCTTTGAGGATGTCGGAATTTTGAATCTCCGTGTTGTCTTTCCCCAAGTCGTGCGCCTTCATAAAATGTTCCGTCGCACTCTTGTGATCTCCAGACTTATCCAACGCCAGCGCCA
>DATFCE010000388.1:0-4591 GCA_035253365.1 Nitrospiraceae bacterium | reverse complement strand
GTTTTGGGACTGCAATCGAGACGTCTACTTATTGTTCTAAGGAGCCACAGACGATAAGATGAATACAGTACTTGAATGGCAGGAGAGGCGATGCATCGGACATATGGCGAAGTCATCGTACATGCCCTTGTGGCTTTTATCACCTTCGTAGCCGTAACAATAGGGTATAATCCCGCAAGCTCTGCAGCAGATATCATTCCCCCTGCGCCGATTCCGGAAGCCGGAACGCCCTCACATCCGGAGACATTGCCTGAAAAGCACATAGGTCCAGGGGCGCCTCCGATTCCCCCGTCGAGCATAGACCCGGGTATTGAACGACGCCCTCCGGCGATTCCTGATCGACGTTCAACAGTGTCTCCGCCCAACGTTGATCCAAAGATGGCCATCGACCCAGAAACGGCCCCTCCTGCAGAAGGCATCAAGCCCCAAGGTGGATCCAAGCGTGATGCAACCCCACCACGTTGAAGACATCTCCCGCTAGTAGGTCAAAATCCTCACACTGCTAGGATAGGTCTAGCTCGCATATCGACTAAGGAGATTGTTTTCTGCGTCTCCCCACGGACCAAGGCAATCGGACCGATATTGACTGGTAATATGCGTAACGCGTACGTATGCTCCAGATGATTAAGATGATATAAAGGCCTAGGTGTACTTAATGCGGTCAGGCAGGGATATGCTCACTAACAAGCATGAAGGACCTCCGCATGCAGTTTAGTTTGTAGGATAGTTGGTGAATGCATGCGGTTGAACAGAAAGGCGGTCGCGATCAATAACGATGCATTCGCTGGCGGTGTTTTAGGTGACCCAACGAAGCGTGGTTCTCTCCGGCACCGGATGTTGCAAATTGGTCCGGCCGGCCTGCTGTTCCATATGGTATTTTTGCAGGCGGCGGTACCACACGGCCAATTGATCGGCGTCCAGGCGGAGATTCATGGTGGTCCTGTCTCGATGACCGCGTTCCTGCAATTCGATGATGTCTCTGTCCTGGCGAAGTGCTTTGCCAGCAATCAGGCGAGCCAGCCAGACGAGCGGAAACCAGCCGCGCAGAAAATTCCAACCCATCGTAAAATCAAGTCGAGTACTCCTGTCCGTAAGTGGCGTCACGACGACCATGATTGCTCCCCATCGCGAACCGACTTCAAATGTTTCGGTATGGATGCCGGGCATCACAAAGTCCACGGTGGTCTTCGCCGGTGCAAGAGTGGGATTTAAGAGGCGAAAGACGATGGTGTTCGGCAATCGGATGTTGTGTGCGACCGTTCGAAACCCTTGCGCCAGTCTGGTGTATTCCTTCTCTTTGAGCTTGGGTACGTGTCTTTGGCGAAAGAGTCCATGATGCACGAAAGGCACGTGCGCGGCATCGATGAAGTTGTCCACCGCTAAGTCCATCCTGGCTTTCACGGGCAGAGAGAGCCGCATCACGGAGATAGGACTGCCGTCGGTGGGAACCGGAAACATGGGTGGAGGCATCGCCGGCTTGGGACAGCGATCGGTGCCCATGTAGACCCAAATCCACCCGTCCTGTTCATGGACCGGAAATGACCGCACCGATGTGGCTTTGGGCAAGGACTGCCCCTCGATCTGCGCCGGGACCTCGATACACTCACCGCAGGAGGAGAACCGCCACCCATGGTATCGGCACCGGATTGAATTGCCTTCCTGCCACCCGGCCGACAGAGGCACGCCGCGGTGAGCACATCGATCTTCAAGCGCGTGCACGGTGTGAGATATGTCTCGGAAAAGCACGAGAGAGCGATTTAATAACGTTGCGGCAAGGGGTTGGCCTGCTTTGATCCGACGGGCCTCGGAAACAATATACCAAAAGCCTTCAAGCATAAGCCGCCCGCCTTTCCCCTCCAAGGGAGGATTTGCCGTCACACGAACCGACTGCGTTACTCAAAGGGCGACTGAAGAGGCCATCTCACTTCGCCTCAAGAAGGCTTCAAACGTTTCGATCGTTCGATTCTGTCTTTCACACCTCATCGCAAGTAATGCACTTGGCGTAAGCCCAAGGCACCGCTGCTTCTCTTTCTTACTTCGCCTTGAGGCATTCGATATCAAGCTTGATCAGCACATCGTCTCCGACAACGAGGCCGCCGTTATCCAAGGCTTTGCTCCAATTCATGCCGAAATCTTTTCGATTGATCTTGCCTTCCGCCGTAAAGCCGGCTCTTGTGTTTCCCCATGGGTCTTTCGTCACGCCATTGATATTCCCTGCCAAAATGGCTTTGACCGTCTTTGCACCGGGATCCATTTCGATAAATCCGGTATAGTCCATGAATTGTCCCTGAGTCTTGGACACGACCAAATGATCCACGCTAAACCCGACAGTTGAATGTTCCATATCACGTAATACGTGGCTGTTTCGGCGTGTGCGATGAGCCCGTTCAGGCCTCCGATTACGAGAAAGACCGACACCGCTAACAATCAGGCTGTCTGAATATCCGCGTTGCTCCAACAACGGCAGTCACAATTCGCATCAATCTCCCGTTCTACGCAACCTTCCTTCCGCCTAACGTGTCCAGACTACTGCCTTCGGCTCAATGGGTCAAGAGCGTGACTGAATTTGAGCACGACATGTGGGAAGAAATGCCGAGGACAAGAGTCATTAGCGACGTGTTTGAGGTAGTCGGGTGGAGTGGCGTAGAAGACAAATCTTAAATCTTGATGAGCCCCGATCGGCGGGATCACATCCGTCGTGCATAGCTAAAACTCAGGCGAGCATCAGAACAAGCCAAGGGACAAAGGAACGGTGATACGACTTCGCCTGCCTATTGCTCGCGACAGAGCGCCTCGGCATACCTGTTTACTTGCCGATCTGTGGCGTGGGGAATGGAGTATCGGGTAAATCATTGGAATCGGTACCCCATCGAGTGGGTGAATGGCTCAGCGATAAGTAAAAGCTTAGAGAGAACGGCCCACTAGCAATGACACGCCGGCTTACAAGGGTCGCCCATAGCAACGGTGCACATCATCTCACGATTTCGGCGGCACAGAAACATAGCGGTCCACCATCGTACAAGCATCACGCCACCATCATGCCATCTTTATAATGAATATCGTGTTGTTCAACGTTGGACGTATCGAGTTCTGAAGCTGGCGACTCCCCAGCGCCCTGCCGCAGGCACTAACTGCATAGCGGCCCCCCATCTGCCTATGCCATAATAACGCTCAATAACGGAATCAACAATGAAAGCCCTTGTTAAAACAGCGCCGGCAGCAGGGCTTTCCTTGCAGCAGATGCCGGATCCGCGTCCCGGTGAGTCTGAAGTGTTGGTGCGTGTCAAAGCCACCTCATTGTGCGGTACCGACGTACATATTTACCAATGGGATGAATCGGCGCAAAGGCGCGTCTACCCGAGGTGATTGCGGGAGCGTTGACGATCATTGCCACGGATGTTAGCGAGTACCGAATTGGACTGACCAAACAAGTCGGCGCCGATCATGCGCTAAATGTTAAGGTCGAATCCCCGGAAGCGTTCGCGGGAGCCATCTACGCGATCACCGGGGGCGAAGGGGTAGACGCGGCGTTGGAGATGTCCGGCGATCCCGGCGCGCTTCATCAAGCCTTCCGATCGGTCAAAAACGGGGGGCGGGTCAGCCTGTTCGGCATCCCGACGGGGTCGGTCAGCTTTGACCTGCCGAATGAGATTATCTTCAAAGGCATTCGCGTCTATGGCATCACGGGTCGGCGACTGTTCGAGACCTGGTACCGGTTGGCTGGCCTGTTCAAGGCCGGGTTAGAGTCCGACCGGTCATCACGCATACATTCGCCATGGCGGAGTTTGCCAAGCGTTCGATCTGGTGAAGGCGGGACAGTGCGGGAAGGTGGTCTTAATTCCTTAACAATAAGCACGAGAGGCAGGACTTAAACTTCCTGGCCTATAGCCGTAAATGGCCTACGATCTATTCAAAAAATCGCCGATGAGCAGCTTGCCGGGATCGATTCCTCCGGCCTCTATAAGACCGAGCGCCGGATTCTGGGACCGCAGGGAGCGCAGATTCAGGTGCCGCAGGGGACGGTCTTGAATCTGTGCGCCAACAACTACTTGGGACTGGCAAATCATCCGGAGGTGGTGCAGGCGGCGGAAGAGGGATTGAAACACCACGGCTATGGCATGGCATCGGTGCGGTTCATTTGCGGCACTCAAGACCTTCACAAGCGGCTGGAACAGGACTTGATGAGGTTTTTACAGACTCAGGATACGATTTTGTACGGCTCCTGCTTTGACGCTAATACCGGGCTCTTCGAAACGCTGTTGGATGAGCGCGATGCTATCATCAGCGATGCGCTGAATCATGCGAGCCTCATCGATGGGATTCGGCTGTGCAAGGCAAAGCGCCTGCGCTATGCGCATTCCGATATGGGCAATTGGAAACGGCGCTGAAAGAAGCCGCCGGCACCCGCGTTCGGATGATCGCCACCGACGGCGTCTTTTCAATGGACGGTGATTTGGCCCGATTGGACAGGATCGTGGAATTGGCGGATCGCTACGCTGCCGCCGTGATGGTGGACGATAGCCATGCGACCGGCGTGTTGGGACACGGCGGCCGCGGGACACCCGATCACTTCGGGGTGGCGGATCGCATC
>DATFCE010000387.1:0-23483 GCA_035253365.1 Nitrospiraceae bacterium | reverse complement strand
TCGATCGCTTCGGCCCATTTTTGCGCGCGCTCAAAATGCTCCCCCAGACGGAATCCCGCTTCACTTCCAATGGCGGTCGCGGCGTTGGCATCGGCAATGTCCCGGAATGCCCGTTCCTGTCCCTTGAGATCGAAGATCACCGCCGGAGCATAATGAATGGCTTCACGAATCATCGGGGCAATGCGTTCGTCCCGCGGGCCGGCATCGATTTGCAGACCGAGATCCGCCAGCCGCAGCCGGGCCACGGTCGCGGCTGCCGTGTTCGGATATTGAGCCACGGCGGTGGCATAGAAGAAATGCGCCCGTTCCCATCGATCGGATCGTCGAAACCCGTCGCCAATCGAGACCAATCCGAAAGGAACCGCCGCGTGCTGAGGATGGAGGTTATAGAGAAGCAGATACGCTTGCCGAACCATCGTGTCATCCTGAGCGAGCAGCGCCGCATCGGCGTAGCGATGCAACGAGTCCGGGTGTTGCTTGAAGAAATCCGTCCAACGAGTAAAGCTGGACTCATACAACGCCTTCGCCTCGGCCGTCCGCTTTGCCCCGAACAGCGCATCGGCCAGTCCGACAACGGCGTACGGAGTCAACTGATCGTCCTGATGTCGCGCGGCCAGTTCGTCCAAGACTCGTATGGCATCGGTCCATCTTTTCGCCGCCGACAACGCCAAACCCAGTCCCAATCGGGCCCGATCGGCGTCCCCGGACTGCCTCGCGTCACCGTCCGCACGCGTATACGCCGATTGCGCTTCAAGCCACCATCCGTGTTCCGCATAGAGATCACCGATTCGCCACGCCGCGCGCGTGGCGTTGGCCGACCCCGGAAACCGTCTGACCACCGCACGGTAGGCATCGATGGCCGCGAGTCGTTGTTGAACGTCCTGTGGATCGGTCAGCAGCAATTCGGCGAGAAACGCCGAGGCGGCCTCCACGAGCGGGCTTTGCGGAAATGTCCGGATGAATTCGTGAAAGACCGTGTCGGCCGCCGCAGGGTTTCGTTGATTGTAGGCCGTGACGCCACGTTGAAAGAGGGCCATCCCAGGATCTGACGCGGAGACCGTGTAGCGAGGTCCATCGTCCGGTAACGGGAGCACGGACGAGTGGGAATTCATCGGCGGATGACTGTTTCCTGCCTTCGACGAGCCATTAAGGTCCAACGCACCGGCCTCCGCTCCCTCATATCCATTGAGAAGACTCCAGCCGAAGAGCAAGATGGCAAGCAGCATGACGTGGTAGGGTGCCATGCCCCGTGGGGTCAGCAAGTTATATGCCGATGATCAGCGAACGATCGGGCGCGCAAGTGGGTGAAGTGCTGAGACCTTTTGCCGCTTAACTGGCAAGCGATTGGGGCGTGAGCATCTGGACCGTCAAAACTTCAGCGATCCGATTGCGGAGGGTCAAATCCTTGACGCGGATTAAGATTCCAACTCGGTCTGGCTCTTGGCGACCAACCCTTTGCGTTTGAGTTTCTCCACCAGGGTGGTGCGGTTCAATTGAAGCAGTTGGGCGGCTTTACTGGTGACGCCTTTGGCTTGACGCATGGCCTCCATGATCAAACGGCTCTCGTGGCGGTCAAGTTCCTTCACCAAATTGATGCTCGCTCCGCTCAGGCTGACGGCCGGCGTCCCTTCATGCAGAGGGGTCGGCGAGTTGTGAAGGATCTGTTCCGGCAAATCGGACACGGAAATCATGCCGATTTTCTTCAGCACCACCACCCGCTCGATCAAATTTTCGACCTCTCGGATGTTCCCCGGCCAGCCGTACTGCATTAAATAAATCATCGCGTCCTGCTCGACACCCTGAACCGACGCGTGCTTCGATGTGTTGAGCCGGGTGATGAAATGGTCGATCAGGAGCGGGATATCACTGCGGCGATCCCGCAGCGGGGGCAAAGTCACCGGAATGACGTTGAGCCGATAGTACAAATCCTTCCTGAATCGTCTTTCTTTCACGGCCTGTTCGAGATCTTGATTCGTGGCGGCGATCACGCGAACGTCCACGCTGATCGTCCTCGTTCCACCGACCCGCTCGAAACATCGCTCTTGAAGGACCCGCAGCAGTTTGACTTGGAGCGAGAGACTCATCTCGGCCACCTCATCAAGAAAGATGGTGCCGCCGTGGGCCATTTCAAATCGGCCCATCCGCGCGCTGACCGCGCCGGTGAAGGCTCCGCGTTCGTGGCCGAACAGTTCGGATTCCAGCAGATTCTCGGGAATCGCTCCGCAATTGACCGGGATGAGCGCGCGTTCACGGCGAAGACTGTTGAAGTGTAACGTCCGGGCCACCAGTTCTTTCCCCGTTCCGCTCTCCCCTTGAATCAAAACCGTGCTGTCGCTATCGGCGACTTTCTCGACGAATTCAAGCACCGCCCGGATGGACCGGCTCGTGCCGACGATATGGTCGATGTGATATTGCTCCCGAATGGTTTTTTTGAGCAGGGCATTTTCTTGCCGCAACCGCTGATACTCGATGGCTTTGGCGAGGACCGTCAGAACCGCCTCGGCATCCAACGGCTTGGTGATGAAGTCGAAGGCGCCGCCCTTCATGGCCTTGACGGCGACATCGATCGTCCCGTGTCCGGTCATCACGATGCCGACGCTCTGGCTATTGAGGCGCGAAATCTGATCCAACAATTGGATGCCGTCGACACCCGGCAACCGCAAATCGGTGATCACGACCTGGACCGGAATATCTTTGACGCATTGAATCGCGGACGGGGCATCCGCCACGGCCGTGACCTGATAGTCCTCCTGCGCGAGCAGATCGACGAGCACCTCGCGCACCGTCGCATCGTCGTCCACGACGAGGATCTGCGCATGGGCTCTCATTCTTTTCGGCTCATGAGCGTCCGACATCCTCACCTCAGCAGCGTTTCGACGGCGTCCCGAGAATCGCGCGGATCGTGTGTTCCAATTGATCCGGCGTAAACGGCTTGGGAAGGAAATCCGCTTCGCTGCCGGAGACGCCATGGTTGAGCAACGCGTCGTCGGCGTAGCCGGACATATAGACGACATGCAGCCCGGGGTGCATCGGCGCCACATACTCGGCCAAATCACGGCCGCTCATTTTCGGCATGACGACATCCGTTAACAATAGATCGATCCCGCCACCATGCCGATCACTGAGGCTCATCGCTTCCTCGCCGCCCTTCGCTTCGAGCACGCGGTAGCCGTTCATCGTCAAGATTTCGGAGGTCACTTGGCGTACGACGGGATCGTCCTCCACGAGCAAAATGGTTTTGGCATGCCGCTCCGTCAAACTCTCTCCCTCGGCCGGCGAGGTGGCGTGCCGATCGACTCCGGGACATCGCGGAAGATAGACGGTGAACGTGGATCCTTGTCCCGGCGTACTGTCAACCTCGATATAGCCGTGTCCCTCCTGAATGATCGCGTGCACCGTCGCCAGCCCCAGTCCCGTGCCTTTTCCCGATTCTTTGGTTGTGAAGAACGGCTCAAAGATGCGATGGACCGTATCGTCATCCATGCCGCATCCGGTGTCGCGGACGATCATTTGCACATAGGGCCCCCGTGGATTTCCCGTCTGCCCGGGCAGGGCCCGCGGAGAGAGTTTGACGGTGGCGGTGGCAATGGTCAAAGCGCCGCCCTGCGGCATGGCGTCCCGCGCATTGACCGCGAGATTGAGCAACACCTGCTCGATTTGCACGGGATCAAGTTGGACGTATAACGGCCGGGGGCTAAGACGAATCTTGAGCACGACGTCCTCGCCGATCAACAAACGAAGCATTTCCTCCATGCCGGAGATGGCGGCATTGAGGTCGAGCACCTTGGGCACCAGGACCTGCTTGCGACTGAACGCCAGCAATTGCTTAGTCAGCGCCGCGCATCGTTGTCCGGCTTTTTTAATTTCTTGCGCATGCCGGCGCGCCGGCGCCTCAGGCGGCAAATGCCGGAGCAGAAGATCGCTGTGCCCGGTAATGCCCGTCAACACATTATTGAAATCGTGCGCCACGCCCCCCGCCAGTCGCCCGATCGCCTCCATTTTCCGCGCTTGATGCAGCTGCTCTTCCGTGCGTTTGGCTTCGGTGATGTCCCGGGCTATGCTCAACGACACCATCGGTCCGTCCGGCGTATCTTTCAATGGCACGGCGCGCATACCCATCCACCGCTCCCTTCCGTGCCGGTCGACCAGGCGATATTGAAGCGTGCCGGGGTGCCCGCTGATGACGCGCGCATGCAAGTCATGGTACGCCGCTCGATCGTCCGAATGGATCAGGTCCAGCACGGGTCTGCCGATGATCTCGTGCTCGGACGCCGCCCCGGTCATGGACAAGCCCGCGGGATTGATTTCCAGGAGAACACCCTGAGCATCGACCAGTTTGACACACGCCGGCTCGCTGTCCGTAATGGCGCGGAGCCGCCGCTCGATTTTGCGTAACGCCTCTTCGGCCTTCTGGCGCTGGGTCCGTTCCTGTGCTTCCTTCAACGCGCGCAAGACCGAGGGAGCCAGGCGAGTCAAATGCTGTTTCAGCACATAGTCCCGCGCGCCGCTCTTCAAAGCCTCGATGGCGGTTTCCTCCCCGCGCGTGTCCGTGACGAAAAGAAACGGGACTTGGGGAGAACGAGCCCTGGCGAATGCCAGAGCCGCCATCCCGTCGAATGACGGCAGGATGACGTTACTCAGAATCACATCGAGTCCGCCCCCGTCGAGCGCCTGAAGGAACGCCTCGCGCGTGTCGACGCGCAGGATCGTGCAGGGAATGCCTTCGGCGATCAGGAGGGATTCGATATGGCGCGAGTCAGGAGCCTGATCTTCGAGGTGAAGGATACGTAATGGCGAGGTCATGCAGGGTTCCGCAGCCGAGCACTCCACAAGATCAGTAGATTCAACGATGGAGAGTATCATCGACCCGCTGTTTAGGCAAGCCAACGACTCAATTCGCGGCGGTGAATCGTTGCATCGAGAGAGGACTATGGAGAAGAGTGGCCCGACATCAGCGGCCGGAGCGGCGCGAGTTGTTCTTGAGCGCCGATCAAGTTCAAGCCGGGCACATCTTTGCGCAATCGGAAGTGGATGCGGGCCTTCAAGATTCGGGGCCGTGCCGGCTCGCGAGTTTCCTGCACGGCGTGCACAGCCGTGTCGAACCAGTGTGGCCAGCCGTCAGCCAACTCGTCTCGCCACCGCTGCACGCCGGCGCGCGTCGCTTGCAGGCACGCCTTGTCGAATTCCACATCGCCCGAGCGGCGCGCCAGGCGCGCTTCATCAGGGACGGCCTTGCCGTCTTCCGCCAGGAGGAGAAGCACCGCGGCGGTTCGTTCATTGCCCGGAAGATACCCACGCCCCCACGGGCGTTCCATGACCGGCGGATTCCATTGGTGTTCGATGGCCGCGCGAAGCGATGCGCCGCCATCTCCGGGGACTCGATCGCTATCAAGCCCCGTCTGCGGGGGAATCGACCCGAGACCGCGCTCTCTTTCATTGACCATGGAGAGATCGGAAAGATCCACCCGTACGGCCGTCTGCTCGTTGGGCACGCGATCTACGGTCAGGGTGACCGCCGCCACGGCGGCCACCTGCTCGGGCAGCAGACCGGCAATCGTCCCTTCCGACGATACCACTTTTCGGCTCGCCAGCCGCACCCGCTCGCCGTCGATGGGAGTGAGCCACGTGGAAAGACGCCATTCGAGAAAATCGGAATAGGCGGCAATGGTCCGTCCGTCGGCCGACAGCAGACGAAGGAAGATCCGCCGTGGGTATCCCACCGCCTGCACCAGATCTCGAGTCGACGATGGCCATGCCATCTCAATCAGCCCATCGTTGTCCTGCATCGTATCCACACGACCGCCCAAGGCGCGAATCGATTCCACAGCGGCGGTCACGGCTTCAGAGGCCAGGCGAAACCGTACGGGTACATGAAGTGTGACCGACCCGTCGGCTTGCGCTTCCGCGCGAGACGGTCCGATGTCGGCTTCAAGACCCCGGGTCACCAGTCGCTCCACGATCCTGTCTGCGACCCGCTCGCGAGGCCCGGCCGCCTCGAGCTTTTTGACGTCGATCAGCTCAGCGTCCGAGAGAGTCCGCATCGTCTTCGTGTAGTTCGACTGCGGAGCCGGATCGTAAGGATTGGATGCGATGGCCCGTTCAAATTCTTCCAAGGCGAGAAACATCTTCCCTGCCCGGCTCAGGGTTTCCCCAGCCTGATTGGCCTTGGCCGACGACCACGCAGAGTTCCCATCGGGGGTGGCATGCTGAGCGGAGCCGGGGAGTAATTCCATCACTTTCGTCAGCAAAGAACCGGTGATCGACGGGACCTCGGCGACGGGCCCTTCCGCCATGGCGGTGCCCAAGACCACGCCTTGCTCCACGCCGGACAGTTGGGCGTCGAGCCGAAGCCGTCCCTCCACGACCGAGATGCTTCCGGTCACCAGCAATGTCGCGCCCGTGAGCCGCCCGACATGAACCGTTGATTCATCCGCCACGCGTCCGGAGACCTGCAAGGCTTGCTCGCGCATGACTTCTTCCAGGCGCTCGCGTTGCACGACCATGAGCGCGGGATTTCGGGTCAACGTCGCCACCAGCATATCCGTCATGCCTTTTCGAAGCCAGGCCAGCTCGGGAAGATGCGACCGGTCCTCGAAATGCAAGACCGAGACAACCAACGGCGAGGGAAATTGCGCCTGCTTCGACGCCTGCGATGCGCTGCGGATGAGGGAACGGTCGGGTGCGGTGACGGACGAACCGGTGCAATGAGCAAGCAGGAGGCTACTGCTCACAAGGAGCGTACTCAACCCACCACAAGCGAGCCCGTCCGTCCAGCGCCGTCTTGGCACACATTCACGCACGACTTTGAGTTCATGTCTTCGCACCGGGCAAATCGAATGGATCGCGGCTCGTATGAATAGGCTCGCGCTGAACGGGAACTGAATTGAATCTAGCACTTGCCCACTAATGGGTCAATGAACCATCCCCCCCCCGGGCAATAGGATCATCGCGTCAAGGTAAACCCCTTATCGAATTCGGTCTCGGTCGCCGGCGGCGGAAGAGAGGGAGGCGGAAGGCTGGGATGCATCGGCGTACGTGAGTCTCCACTCACAGCGAGGTGTGAGCAGACCCGCGATACCGGTAAACAGATCACAGAGTAATTGATCCTGAACGAGATCAAATTCCAGCACCGGGTACTGATATTCGAGATCCCTCTTTCCCGCCACGGCCGTATGAATACCGATGCGGTACGTCCCGGCGGGGAAGAGATTGGGAGGCAATACGCACCGAAGAATAAATGCGCCTCGATCGCGGGGAATCCCCGCGCATTCGCGGTACTCGATATTATGCGTGCGGAACAGCATCATGTCATAAGCGGTCTTGACATCGACGGCAATCAAATATTCTCCGCCCACCGTCTGTCTCTCGTGCACGAGGCCTTCTATTTCAACGACCACTCCACCACTGCGGCGAAACACCGCTGCGGGCTTATCCTCATCGTCCATCGTACGAACCGCCGTGATAGTGAACGGGGCGTCCGATGACGGGGCCAGATTTCGCTCGACGCGCGCCAAAGCCATGGGAACCTTGTCCATATAGGCCTGAACGACTTCGAGCGGAGATCCGCGGTATATTATCTGCCCACGATGGAGAAGAATCGCCGAAGTCGAGAGAGTCGTGACCGCGGCCATGTTATGGCTCACGAACAGAATCGTCCGTCCGCTCTTGGTGACGTCTTCCATCTTGCCGATGCATTTTTTTTGAAACGCGGCGTCGCCGACCGACAACACTTCATCCACGATGAGAATCTCCGGCTCGAGATGAGCCGCCACGGCAAACGCCAGTCGTACGTACATGCCGCTGGAATATCGTTTGACGGGCGTGTCGATGAATTTGTCGATCTCGGCGAACGCGACAATCTCATCGAATCGGGCGTCGATCGCGGCCTTTTTCATGCCGAGGATCGCTCCGTTGAGATAAATGTTCTCCCGCCCGCTTAACTCGGGAACAAAGCCGGTTCCCACTTCCAGAAGACTGCCGACGGTACCATGAATCTCCGCTCGCCCTTCCGTCGGTTCAGTAATTCTCGACAGGACTTTCAGCAGCGTACTCTTGCCTGAGCCATTGGCCCCGACAATGCTGAGGAACTCTCCGCGCTGCACCTCAAAGGACACATCTTTCAATGCCCAGATCGTCGTCTCAGAGGCTGGGGCGCGGCCGTTTGCTCTAGTTGGACGGCAAAAGCCCATCCGGAGATGATCGCTGACGAGGTCGCGTAACGAGGTATGCGAGCGGACGCCCAGCGTATATTGCTTGGAAATGTTCTCGACCCGAATGGCAATGTCGGCCACGATGTCTCCGATGAGAGTGTTTCTGAGATGATGCGAGAAGCGGTCGCACGGGGCTCTCGATCACGGCACGTGCGATTGGCGACGCCGCCACTGGTCCTTAAGCCACCGCCGAGCAGGGACTGGAAGCGATCGAGACCCCACCCGTTTCAGACGTTCGATCACCTGCATCCCGGAGTGCGCCGCCCTACGTTGTAGATGGTACAGTCTTGGATGGCGATAACGCCACAGAGCATTTGAAAGTGCACACCATAGCCCCGCGTCCCGATTGCCTTGATCACGTATGTACCTTTCCGTCCATTCCAGGAAGGCGTATCGGGCCTGATGATATTGTTGCGCTCTGACCGACACAGAACAGCAGGAATCGGGATGTTTCCGCCACTTGTACCATATTCGACTGGAGACATACACGGGACTTTTCAACGCGAGCTTGACGTGAAAGACCTGGTCCTCATACATCCCCCTGAATGATTCCTCGTATCCGCCGATCCGTTCAACCGCCTCGCGGCGTGCCAGAATACCTGACGGTGTCCGTCCTTCGTTGGCGAGAAAGCGTGAAACGACTGTCGGAGGATGCACGACCCGATCGGGCTCAACACCCAGTTCCTGCGCACGATCTTGCTCCCACGGTTCAGTGTTCGCCGTCCAGCTATACCACCACAACAGAGGACCGTAAACCATCGCGGCCTCGGGATGGGACTCGAGGATCGCGACTTGTTCCTCAATCTTAGTCGAGACCCAAACATCATCGGCATCGAGCAGCGCGATGTAAGCCCCCCGTGCGTGGCGAAGGCCGAGATTACGCGAGGCACTCATGCCTCGATTCTGGTGTTCCGGGTGCTCCACATAGCGTACGCGGTGAGGAAACGTATCCGCATACCGGCGAGCAATCTTTGGACTGCCATCCGACGATCCATCATCGACCAGTATGAGTTCCCATGTGTCATACGTCTGATGGAATACACTTTCAACGGCTTCCTCGAGGAAACGCTCCTCATTGAAAAAAATAATGATGGCCGAGACGAGAGGTTTGCCGTTCATCGGACAATCAGGCCGCCGCGCCTACAAATATCCTCCATGGCGCCCGCAGTCGTCCTGATGTTTGACTGGCCAGGCATCTGTGCCTCCATTTTTAGGACGGTTACGCGGAGTAGGCTTCTTGGCACAGGTGAAGCACCGTTTCTCCATAGCGCCGTGCAAATTCACGCTCGTTCACGTGTGCGCGGCTCTCCTCTTCCGGACAAGGCCCCGGTTCCAACTTGGGCCAGATCGACTCTATTTGCTCCGCCAGGACGTCGGCTCGATCGCATGGGAAAAATCCCAACGAGCCGGGAGCTTGCTCGCGGTGAATGGGTAGATCGGAGCAGAGCAAGGGCCGCCCTAACGCCTTGGCATCCTGGACCGTCGTGCTCCAGCCTTCGAACCGGGACGGTTGGAGGACCAGTGCCGTCGCTCGCAGTAAATCCATCAACACGGCGCGGTCGACAAGGCCCAGGACCGTGATCTGGTCCCCCATTTGTTCAGCCGCAATCCGTTGCAACACATGAGAAAATGACCGGTGATCATGACGGCGATAATCCGCAGGCAGACCGGTCATGACGGCCGGGATACGAATGCCTTTTCGACGAAGCAGCGCGAGAGCCTCCACGACGATCATATGGTTCTTGTGCTCCCAGAACTGATTGGCGATGAGGGCAAACTTGTCCGGGAGGTGAAATTGCCGGACGCTCGGTCGCACATCCGCCGCGAGCGGCTCAAAAGCTGTCAACGACGGAAAGGATGCGACACGAGCCTTATGGGCCTGCTCGGGAGCAAATGCGGTGAAGTGCTCCAGCGCCGTACGGCTCGACAGCATCACGAGCGCCGCGTCCCGCGCGAGCGCCTTGAAGCATTGATCGCGCCCCTCGCATTCCTGCGAAGAAAAATATTGCGGCAAGTAAACGTGCTGAAAATCCGGTATCCATCCGACGGCCTTCACCGTCGGGGATGCAACAGGAGGAGGCTCGGTAACCGGTACCAAGACATCGATCTGGTACAGGAGAGCCGAGTGAAACAAACTCGATTTGGCCGGCAGGCCCAATGCGCTACGAAGACGCCACTCCCCGCGAAAATAGGGCGGCTCGACCACGGCGTTCACATCGACCGGGAAAGCGTGACGCAAGAGCTCGTTGCTGGACTGAGAGAGTACGACCAGTCCCACATCCGAGGCTCGGCAGGCCTCCCGCAGCGAATGCGCCAACGTTTTGGTGTACACCGAACCGGCGGTCCACAATTTCGACGATACGTCGACAATGCCGCATCGGCGCAACGATTTACGAGACACCGACATGGTGCCGTTCTCTCTTCATTTCGTTCGTTTCCACCACTGTCGGGGACAGATCGTGGGCGTCGCGCTTCAAGTCCCATCGGCTCGAGACGACGACTTCCGTGCCATCGCGGCGTTTGTGCACGAGCTTTCCTTCCCAATGGCCTTTTTCATAGAGCTCCGCTTCCAAATTCCGAAGGGGCCGGGGAAAGATTGTTCCCAGTAAACGGTGGGAGCTTTGTCCTAGCGCTTCCTCCGGTGTCCATCCATAGAGGTGCTTCGCGCCTTCATCCCAATATCGAATGGTCCCATCGGCATCCCGGACCATATGCGCGACATCCGGAGAAGATTGTCCGTCACGCCGTTGCCACTCGTCGATTCCCGTTCGTTCCTGCCGCCACATCGCGACACAGTTGGCGAGCCGTGCCCCGAGGAGTGGCGAATGCCAGGACGGTAGTAACGAGCGTAGGAGCGAAATGTCCGCCGACCATTGAAGAGGCTGGCCGGTTTGCTCTCGCCCGCGGCAGCGAATCTCTTTCTCCGGGGACGCGAGATCGCGAATGCGCTCGGCCAACGACAGCACCGGCGTGGTTTCGCCGCTTGCGACATTGACCGTGAGATATCGCGACTGACGCGGTCGGCACGATCTTGGTTCGGCTAATGCCAGAAACATGGCTGCAAGATCATCGACGTGCAGGAAGTCACGGCACTCCTTTCCTGTGCCTTGCAACCATACCTCTGAAGAATCACCGGCGCACTGCTCGTACAGTTCCCACACCAGCAGCCTCCGCTGGGCCACCCCGAACAGGGAAAAAATCCGGCAGACCAGAATGTCCAAACCGAAACAGGACGCATATTCCTTCGCCAGTAGTTCACAGGCAGCCTTATGATATCCATACGGCGAAATCGGATTCACCGCTGCATCCTCGCGAACAGGCAAGCGGGATGGATTCCCGTAGACTGCTGCGCTGGACGGGAAAATGATCCGTGGAGAAACGCGAGATCGACGGACGCTGTCCAGCAGATTAATCCACGTCAGCGTGGCGGCACGGAAGTCGTCAACCGGCATTTCAAACGAGGCGCCGACCGATGCTCTGCCCGCTCCATGGACGACCACATCGGGAGCAAACTCATTAAGGTAGGGAGCAAGATCGGCACCGGCGATATCGACTTGCACATACGGCCAAGAGCCGAGCGATGCGCATGGATGGCCCATGCCGAGGATGTCATGTCCTGCGTTCGCCGCAAATCGGCCTACACTGCCGCCTACAAAGCCTGAGCTTCCTGTGATAAGTATGCGCATCGGTAATGTTAAGGAAACGTCTTCCTAAACGGATCGGCCGTGGAGATAAACCTGGACCCGAGTCGAAGACCCTTTCGCATTCTCTCTCCATGTTTACCGGACTTCAACGCGTACTGAAAGAGGCGAATGGCCCTATATTCAGTTAAAAGCCTTACCTTGAAGGGTGTGCTCCCAAGCTGAGAGAGGCCGAACTTCGAACTCCGGAATCAATGGTGGCTCGATTATACCGACCAATTTTCAATTGGTGATATCAGTGAGCCGCCTTATATGAAGCCGGTGAGTCAATTACGTTGAATTACCGGCGTGCTCATCCTTACTCTGAGATCCGTTCATTGACAAGGCCGGGGCGTTCTCACTACAATCCCCTCCCTGAGGTCTTCATTGCCTTCCCAATTCGTTCACCTGCATCTGCATACTCAGTACAGCCTGCTGGACGGCGCGAATCAAATTGATCCGCTCGTCCAACAGGTGAAGGCCTTTCACATGCCCGCCGTGGCCATGACGGACCATGGCAATATGTTCGGCGCGGTGGAGTTCTATCAAAAGGCGCAGGCTGCGGGCGTCAAACCCATCATCGGCTGCGAAGCCTATATGGCGCCGGGTCACCGCAAGAACCGAGAAGGCGGGCTCGCGCACAACGACTATTACCACCTCATTCTGCTGGCCTCAAACCGCACCGGTTATCAGAATCTCATCAAATTGGTCAGCAAGGCCTACCTGGAAGGCTTTTACTATAAGCCGCGCATGGACAAAGAATTGCTGCAACAACATCACGAAGGGTTGATTGCCTTGTCCGGCTGCTTGAGCGGAGAGGTCCCGTACCTGATCGGGCAGAACGACCTCGAGGGCGCGACTCGAACCGCCGGCGAGTATCGCGAGCTCTTCGGCAAAGATCACTACTACTTGGAAGTCCAGGCCAACGGGCTCGAGCATCAGCGGATCGCCAATCGCGGGTTGGTCGAGATTCACAAAAATTTGGGCATTCCGCTGGCCGGGACGAACGACTGCCATTATCTGAAAAAGGAAGATGCCCGCCCGCACGATGTCATGCTGTGCCTGCAGACCGGAAAGACGATGAATGAGCCGAACCGGTTACGCTTCGATACGGACCAACTCTATGTGAAGTCGTCCACGGAAATGATCGCCGAGTTCGCCGAATTACCGGCCGCGATCAGCAACACCTGCCGTATCGCCGAGCAATGCGATTTGAAATTGTCCTTCAATACGTCCTATCTGCCGCAATACCAAGTGCCCGAGGGATACACGCGGGAAAGTTATCTGGAACAACTGGCCACCCAAGGATTAGCCGCCCGTCTCCGTGAGCGCCCCAGCCCTGTCCTGTCCGAGGCCTACGAGCTCCGACTCAAAGAAGAGCTGACCGTCATTTTGACGATGGGGTATGCGGGATATTTTCTCATTGTGTGGGACATTATCAATTTCGCGCGGTCGCGCGGCATTCCCGTCGGACCGGGGCGCGGCTCGGCGGCCGGAAGCTTGGTGGCGTATGCCCTGCGCATCACGGACTTAGATCCCTTGGTCTATCATCTGCTGTTCGAACGATTTCTGAACCCCGAGCGCATTTCCCTTCCCGACATCGACATGGACTTTTGCATGGATCGCCGGGGAGAGGTCATCAACTACGTCATCGAAAAATACGGCGAAGATCATGTGTGTCAAATTATCACGTTCGGCACGCTCGGAGCCAAGGCTGCGATCCGAGATGTCGGCCGCGTGATGGAGATTCCGTATGCCGAAGTGGACCGAGTCGCCAAATTGGTCCCCAATCAGCTCAATATCACGCTGGAGCAGGCGCTGAGCCTAGAACCGAAGCTGCAGGAATTGACCCAGACCGATCCGAAGATTGGTGAATTGATAACCATCGCCCGATCACTCGAAGGGTTGGCGCGGCATGCCTCCACACACGCCGCCGGCGTGGTGATCTCCCAGGAGGCCCTCACAGATCATGTCCCTCTCTACAAGGGCGCCAACGACGAAGTCGTGACCCAGTATTCCATGGGCGACGTCGAGAAAATCGGGCTGGTGAAATTCGATTTTCTCGGGCTCAAGACGTTGACAATGATTCATCACGCCGTCACGTTGATCAACGCAGGCCAACCGGCGGCTTCCCCTCTCATCGACATGGCGAATCTCCCCTTGGATGACAAGGCGACCTACGCGCTGCTCTCGTCCGGACGGACCACGGGGATCTTCCAGCTCGAAAGTCCGGGCATGCGCAATCTGTTGGTCAGGATCAAACCGGAACATTTCGAAGACCTCATTGCCATCCTGGCGCTCTACCGGCCCGGCCCGCTGGAAAGCGGCATGGTCGATGACTTCATTAAGAGGAAACGCGATCCATCGCAGATTTCGTACGACCCGCCGGCTCTCGAGCCGATTCTCAAAGACACCTACGGGGTGATTGTGTACCAGGAACAGGTCATGGCGATCGCCAACACGATCGCGGGGTTTTCGTTGGGTCAAGCCGATCTGTTACGGCGGGCGATGGGCAAGAAGAAACCCGAGGAGATGGAGAAACAGAAAACGCTCTTTATCCAGGGAGCCAAGAAAACCCACCTGTCGGAGAAAAAGGCCGAAAAGCTCTTCGATCTGATGGCCTACTTCGCAGGGTACGGCTTCAATAAGTCGCATTCCGCCGCCTATGCGTTGGTGACGTATCAGACCGCCTATCTGAAAGCGCACTATCCGACCGAATTTCTGGCCGCGCTCCTCACCAGCGAAATGGGCAATGCCGATAAGATGGTCGGGTATTTCACGGAATGCCGCGATCTCGGCATCCGTATCCTGCCGCCGGACGTCAACGAAAGCCAGACCAACTTCACCGTCGTGGAAGGCGGAGTTCGGTTCGGCTTGGCCGCCATCAAAAACGTCGGCGAAGGCGCGGTGGAGTCGATTATGGCGGTCCGAGATGAAACCGGCCGGTTCAAATCTTTTGCCGATTTTTGCCGCCGCATCGATCTTCACAAAGTTAACAAACGAGTGCTGGAAGGGCTGATCAAAACCGGGGCCTTTGATTCCACCGGGTCGAAGCGCGCGCAATTAGCGGCCGTCATCGATCGTACCGTGGAAGAAGCGGCGGCGGCGCAACGAGAACGAGACCGAGGCCAGACCAGCATATTCGGCGATACCGTGGGTGACGGGACGGCAAGTTCGGCGCTTCCCGACCTCCCCCTTCCGAGCATCCCGGAATGGGATCAGGCCCAGATGCTCAAATACGAACGCGAGCTGACAGGGTTTTACATCACCGCCCATCCCTTGGCCCGCTATGCGGCCGCCATCGAGAAGTTTTCCACGGCCACCTCCGATCATCTCTCCGAATTGACCGATGGAAAAGACGTCAAGCTGTGTGGAATCGTGAATGCCGTGAAAGCCATGACGACTAAAAAAGGCGATCGCATGGCGTATTTTACAATGGAAGATCTGCACGGCATGATTGAAATCATCGCGTTTCCCGACCTCTATAAGGCGTCGGGCGCCTTGATTGTTCCCGAGTCGCTGATTCGCGTGACCGGGACCATCGATAAGGCTGAAAAGGGCACGCGCCTGAAGGGAACCAAAATAGAATCACTGACCGATCTGCAGGCGCGCGCGATTACCCGCGTCAATCTCCGTGTCGCGCCGCACGCCGACACCGCCCATCGGTTGCCGGAGCTTCACCAAATTCTGCGCCGGTATCCCGGGCCGGCGATGATCTACTTGACGTTTTGCTTGGCCTCGCAGGAAGCGGATACCGCTCCGTTGCCGAATCTGACGGTCACGCCGAGCGATGGATTCATCGCGGAGGTCGAGGAGGTCTTAGGAAAAGGTGCGGTGGCCTTGCTGTAACTCGACTGCGAGGATGTGGCGATGCGGGATTATCTGGAATTTGAAAAGCCGATACGTGAACTTGAAGAGCGGATCGAGAAGTTAGCGGGGACGGGTACCACTCGACCCTCCGTTCAGGACGACATCCGAAAACTCAAAGCTCGTTTGGCGCAGACTGAGATCGATTTGTACGGCACCTTGACCCCATGGCAACGCACGCAGCTTGCCCGGCACGCTCAGCGACCGTCCGTCTTGGATTATGTGTCGAGTTTCTGCCGCGACTTTATCGAACTGCACGGCGACCGATCCTTCGGCGATGATCGAGCGATCGTGGGGGGCCTCGCGCGCTTCAACGGCGAGTCGGTGATGGTCATCGGACATCTGAAAGGAAAGACGTTAAAAGAACGCATGGAGCGAAATTTCGGCATGCCGAATCCGGAAGGGTATCGAAAGGCACTCCGGCTGATGCGAACCGCCGAAAAATTCCGTCGACCGATCCTCACCTTTATCGATACGCCGGGGGCCTACCCCGGCATCGGGGCGGAAGAGCGCGGGCAAGCCGAAGCCATCGCGAGAAATCTATTGGTCATGTCGCGCCTGACGGTGCCGATTGTCTCGGTCGTGATCGGCGAAGGAGGCAGCGGCGGGGCGCTCGCACTTGGCGTCTCCGATCGGTTGATCATGCTCGAGCATGCCGTGTATTCCGTGATCTCGCCCGAGGGCTGCGCCGCGATTTTGTGGGATGATCCGGCCAAGGTCCCCGACGCGGCGGCGACCTTGAAGTTGACCGCAAAAGACCTTCTGGATTTAGGCGTGATCGATGAAGTGGTGCCGGAACCGGTCGGCGGTGCGCATCGCAATCCGCAAATGACCGCCGAACGGGTGGCCAAAACCTTGTCCACCCATCTCGGACAGCTCAAGGAACTGTCGATTGAAGATCTTTTGGCTCAGCGGGATGAGAAATACCGCCGGATGGGAACCGTTGGAACACCGACGTAGCCGGCTCTCAGTGAAGTGAAGAGGATTACGGATTTTGCCACATCGCGCCTTCATAGACGGGATTCGACTGATGGGTCAATTTCACCGTATCTCCATCTCGAACCATCGAATCCAGCGAACCGACCTTTCGATTGACCGTCACCAATAGTTCTCCTTTTTCCATAAACGGCACAAGACCGGCCAACTGATCGGACGTTGTCACGATTAATTCTCTCACGGAGATTGGCGCACTGACGTCAACCTGCACCTCCGAATCTCCCACACTATCGCGTAACGTCAGGCCAAATAGCAGAATAGTAACCATGCTTCAGTCCAATCGTTCGGAGTCGGCATTTTACCAACGCCGCATTTAGCCGGGAATTTTGATGTCCGTGAGATCCTGAGTGAAGCTCATCCGGTGAACGGCTGCCGTGTAGAATAGACCGGCTGGCGTGTCGCCGTCAAAGGGAAATGTCGCCATCCCGAATTCCACTTTGACGGCCAATCCCTCGGACAGCTGCGTCATGGCATGCTCAAACTTTTCCACGATTCGACGAGCGACCAAGCGCGCCCCGTTGCTGTCGGATTGGGGCAGCAACACCGCGAATTCATCTTCCGCCATACGCGCCACAAAGTCATATCCACGAACCGAGGCCTTGCATGCGCACGCCATCCGCACCAGGATGGCGTGGCTTATGGCGGCTCCGTGAGCAATATGGAGACTTCTCCAATTGCGGAGTGAAAAAAAGATGAGAGCGCATGGATACCCATAGCGCTGCGAGCGATCCACCTCTTGCGCGATGTACCGATCCAATAAAGTTCGGGAATATAAATCGGTCAGCGGATCAATATCTCCGGTGTGAGTAGAAGGCGGCCGGCATGCGCCCACAAGAGCCAGCCTTTTCTCTTCCAATTGAAAGATGAGACATTCCAATGCTGCGATGGCCTCATCGATGCCCTGTCTCGTGCCCGCGTTAATACGAAAGTGCCGATATCGAGCCGCTTCCGGCGACGCGGTTCCAAAAATCTCTTCGACCGACTCACGGATGTGCCTTTCGGTCATGACAATCTCTCTTCGGGCATGGAACTGAAACACCTCTTCCGGCACCCGGAAGGTATCAGCTGCCGACGGTGGGGTATCGCCGTTCTGTGAGGCGACGCGATTCAGGGCTTTCACCCGGTCGATGTGGCGCCGTAACATGTCGATACCATGAGCGATTTCTTCCGGCGACGTCAGGCCTTTCTGATGACTCTGCAGGGAGACCGTCGGACTATCTTTCCGCATGAGGCATTTCCTCCATCTCAGTTCAGAGTTCCCTAACCTATTGATCAGCTCGCCTTGCTCAGCTCAGCAAGTTAGATGCCGCCATGGAGCCATAAAAACACTGGCTGTATCGTGATTGCGGTTCGCTTGGGGACTAAAAAGCAAGCAGACTGGAAGGAAGCTACCGAAATTTGCGCAACTTTACAATTATTGCTCATCCCTTCCTACCATCATGGCAACGGTAGACGTACCTGTGATTCTGCTGCCGCCCGCCGATGGCATCGGAAGCAATCTTGGCGTTTTGGGTGGCGAGCCGGCAAGGGTTGAATAGCTCCCGCGGAATGACAGCGACGGCATTCCGTCTCCGACGCGAGGGCCCGATGGTCCGTGTTGTCCGGAACAGGTGGGTTCCTATCACGGGGCGTGGGCAATAACGACACAAAGAGGACAATCAAGCCGACCGCCAGGAGAAAAATCCAGTCAACTTTCCTCAGCGTCATACGACTGAAGGTGGTTCCGGCTCGATTGCATCGAAGTCGGCCGCATAGGATTCATTCACGAGTTGCGCCACGTGTTTAACGATAGGCTTTCCGCGTAAGCCGTTTGTCAGTTGGATCATACAAGCCGGACAGCTTGTGGCAACCACGTCGGCGCCGCTTTCTGCAATCGCGCGCCGTTTCCGTTCAAAAATTTTTTGAGCCGTGGCGTAATCTTTCACGATGTATGTCCCCGCCCCGCCGGCGCAGCGATCGGCATCTTGCATCTCGACAAACTGCACTCCGGGAAGATGCGAGAGGACTTGGCGGGGAGCCCGTGTGACTCCTGCCGCCCGAAGGTGACAGGAGGAGTGATACGCCACTTTACGGGAATCGCTCTGCTGAGCCGTTGTCTTCATGGGGCGTCCCGCTTCCATCACGAACTCGGTGATATGTTTGACACGCCGGGCCAGATGTTCGGCCGCCTCGACTTCCGGCTCTCCTCTGAACAATCGTGGATAATCCTTCAGCATGAGGGTACATGAGGCGCATCCCGTGACGACCGTCTCGTACGGATGAAGCGAAGCGAGGTTGAATCGGGCGCCTTCTTTCGCAAGCTCGACATGACCATAGGTTTGAATGGGGGTGCCGGAACATCGCTGAGGGGGAAGAGCCGGCTTAACCCCAAGTTTCTGTAACACACCAATGACGGCGTCCCCCACCCCGTCATCGAAATAGTTGGCCGCGCACCCGTGGAAATACGCGACTCCAAGCGGGTCCGACTCGGACGCTGGTATCAACTCCGGATGCCGATCGCGCAAATGTTTGGCGGCCAGTCTCGGCAACACCATGTCCCTTGGCAGACCGGCCGTCTCTGCCATGCGGCGCATGAACGGGCGCGCGAGCCGCTCGAGCCAGGCGCGCGGTCCCGGCCGGTCCCAAAGCGGTTGCGTCCAGGCGGCCATCTTGAGAAACGGTTCAAACAGCCAGGATCGGCTCTGGAAAGAAAACACCAGGCCGGCCATCCGGTTCGGATGCTCAGCCCGCCGTTTCAAAATCAACTCGGAGACATCGACGCCCGCGGGGCAGGCCACCCGGCAGGATTGACAGTTCAAACACGAGTCCACCACCCTCTTCGAATCGAGATAGCTATAATCCTGAGCGGTGACGATCTCGAACCATCCTCGCGCGCTCATGTCTTCCGACTGAAAGACATCGTACACCGGGCAGACTGAATTGCATTTGCCGCACGTCGCACAATCCTTGGCAAGCCGCGTGTAGTCGATATGCTCGGTAAAGGACGTGTCGCTGATTTTCACGCCCGGATTCATCACGCCGGCGGGATCGCACGTTTGCTTGATCTGGGTGAAGAGTCCATAGAGCTCTTCACCGAACATGCGTCGGACATACTCTGCGCGCACGCGCCCGTCCCCGTGTTCACCGCAAATCGATCCTCCGAAGCGCGACAAGACGGTTTGATGGATCGCATGGTACCCTTCGACCATGCGCGTAAAATCTCCCGCATCGTTGACATCCAACAGTGGAACGATGTGCGCGTTTCCATTCCCAATGTGCCCGAAGATCGCCACCGGCACCTGTTGCCCTTTGAAAAACTCCTCGAGGTAGCGAATCAACTCACTGATCTGATCGGCGCGAACCACCACATCATCGACGTAGTTAATCGGCTTCTTCTTGTTGCCATATCGGTAAAGCGTTGGGTACAGCGCCTTGCGGGCTTTCCATAATTGGTCGCGCTGCTCCGCGTCAAATGCGAGCACCGGATCGCATGATAAACGGTACGCCCGGCACACGGTCGTCACCCGATCGCCCTGCTCGGCTGAAGACAGTCCGGGACAGCCCTGTTCATCGAATTCCGCCAACAAGGTCGCCGCCGCATCGCCCGGGATGCCATGGCGCGCACGTCCGATGAGGTTCAACGTGTTGGCATCCATGACTTCGAGCGCGCTGGGATTTAGCGACAACAGCCGCGAGACGGCCTCGCCGACATCCTCAAGATAACGAAAATGGATCAGCGCCGTCGTGATGAAAACGGGGCGATCGACAAGGCGGAGCGTCGCCTCGCTGATGACACCCAGCGTGCCTTCACTCCCGACAAACAATTTCGGAAGATCGAAGCATTCCCGTTCGAAACCATCCACCAGTCCGAACAGGTTATATCCGCAACTGTTCTTCGTTACCGTCGGTCGTTTCGCCAGGATGAGCGACGTGTGTTGACGGACAAGGTCCTGCACGTGGCGAAGCGCCGGATGCGCGGTGAGCGCGCTCTGTAGAGACGGGTCCGCCATCCCATACGAACGCGCGTCGAGCCAGCCGGTCTTCGGCAGACAGACCCTCAAAGCGAGCACATTGTCCCTCACCGATCCGTACCGCAGGGTATGAGGGCCGGAGGAATTATTCGCCAGCATGCCGCCCAGCTTACACATGTCGCCGCTGGACGGATCGGGGCCGAAGAGCAGATTGTGCCGGGCGAGACGCCGATTCAACTCCGCGAAGACAAGACCGGGCTGCACGCGGGCCCATCGCTCTTCCCGATTCAATTCGAGGATGCGGTTGAGGCGTGAAATGTCGAGGATGATGCCGGTTCCGATGGCTGATCCGGTCAGATTCGTCCCGGCCGCCCGTGGTGTGACGGGCACTCCAGTGTCGACAGCGTACTCCATCACCCGCTGAATATCGCCGTCTGTTTCGGCCAGAACAATCGCCGTCGGCGTGATCTTATAGATGCTGGCGTCCACCGCATAGGCCGTTCGTGAGGACACGTCATCCTTGACCTTCCCGCTTCCCAATAGCCGGCGAAGATCATCCGCGGTACGCCGGCTCTTTTCCGGTAGAACTAGGGGCATGGTGTTCCTCAACGGTCATTGTAAGCGGGGGATGAAGCGAAGGACAAGGATGAAGGCGAGGGTTCGTGCAACCTACGTCTGTTCAGCAGGCTCCGGAGACATGGAATCGGACAGCGACATATCGGCGCCCACCGCTTCATCGCCGCCGACGACGACAGGATCTTCTCCCACGGGCAACATGGCCTGTTCAGCTTCGCCCAATTCCTTAAATTCTCGCAACGGCGGCAGTTGAGAGAGATCATGCAGCCCGAAATGCTGCAAAAAATACTTCGTCGTGCCGTACATAATCGGCCGCCCGGGAACATCTTTGCGCCCCACCATCCTGACCAGCTTACGCTCGAGCAGCGTTCGGAGTACGCCGGACGTTTCCACGCCTCGAATTTGCTCGATTTCGGCGCGGACGATCGGTTGCTTATAAGCGATAATCGCAAGCGACTCCAACCCCGATCGCGACAGCTTCGGCGCAACCTTCGATTTGCCCAATTGCCGAATCCAAGCGGCATGCTCAGGCCTCGTGGCGAACCGGTAGCCTCCGCCAATTTCGACAAGCTGCATGCCACGCTGGTGCCGGTCATACTCCTGTTGCAGCTCAAACAGCGCCTGTCGAATCTCCGATTTGGGGACACCTTGCAGCGCGGAGGCCAGACGATCGAGACTCACTGACTCATGAGACACAAACAGTAGCGCCTCCAGCACCGCTTTCAGTTCCGCCTCGTCGGGTCTCTGTGCATCGCCGGTGTCATGTCCCGGCTCCCCGGCTTCGCCCGGCGTTTCTTCTGTCGCTGAGGCGCTCGCCTGCCCTTCCGACTCGTCATGATCGGGCTGATCAACGGCATCCTGTTCAGTCGTGGTCATGTTCCCTCCCAACCGCCTTCTGAGCCGGCAGCGTCAAGGCTTTGCTCGGCGACGGGCGTAAACGACCGTGTGAGCAAAATGGGCCCGAAGGCCGCTCCCTGAAACACCCGCACCAACTTCAGACGAGTTAATTCCAGCACCGCCAAAAACGTGACGATGACCAACAGACGATGCCCGTGGTTCTCAAACAGCGACACGAAGGTCAAGGACTCCTTTCCATCCAGCATGTCCAAGATCCTGTTCATCCGATCATTCACGGTGACCTGCTCCGCGGCGATCTCGATCAGCCGTGGATGAGGCGTTCGCGCCAGGATAGCCTGCAGCGAATCCACCAGATCGAACAAGGTGACGTCCTCGATCAGCGTTTCGGTGGGTGGAAGAATAGTCGCCGGAACGGCATGGTCCCGGTAAAAAACTTCCCGCCACAGCCGCTCACGGTCATCGAGACGACCGGCTGCATCTTTATACTGTTTGTACTCCAGCAGCCGGCGAACCAGTTCCTCGCGGGGATCCGGACCGTCTTCCTCATCAAGTTCGGTTTCGTCGGCCGGCAATAACATGCGTGATTTGATTTGTACGAGCGTGGCCGCCATCACAAGAAAATCACCGGCGACGGCCAGGTTCAACGACGTCATGACATTCAAATATTCCAGGTACTGCTGGGTGATCAGCGCAATGGGAATGTCGTAAATATTGATCTCATTTTTTTTAATGAGATGAAGCAGAAGATCGAGCGGTCCTTCAAAGGTATCCAGGCGGACTTGATAGGGAAGGTCGATCTGATTCTCGTCCACGTCTGCTCCTGAAAGAATGCGGTCTTATACCATCTTATGGGGATGGGCGCAAGGATAAATCTATATATTGTGCCCTTTCGACCTCCTCCTGCGAGCCAAGACCAACACCGCCATCACCACCGCCACGGTCGCGCTGATCCCGTAGACGACACGAGGATCTGGAAGGCTGCTTCGGCGAGGAGCATTGCCTTGCATCTTGGTCCGAGTAAAGTTCGGTTCGACGTCAAAACGAACCTTCGTGAAATCATGCCGACCTTGAAACGTGGCATCCGAGAAATCCGCCTGCCCGCGGAATGTCGATCGGCGAAAGTCGGCCGTTTTTTCAAAGACGGTGAACAGAAAATAGATCTCCCGCTCGATCAGACCTTCCGAAAAATCCAGATCGCCGCCGAATCGACTTCCCGAAAAGCCGGTTCCCATCTTGAAATTCGTCCGAGAGAAGCTCGCCTCTTGTTCAAACGACACCTCGAGTAATTCCGCGAGGCCGTTGAAACCCGCGTGCGCGAAGATCGCGCGATCGCCGAACACCGCTCG
>DATFCE010000386.1:0-2851 GCA_035253365.1 Nitrospiraceae bacterium | reverse complement strand
GCTCAACTATTGCGCGCTTCGCTATTTCAACGTCGCGGGGGCGGATCCGGGGGGGCGATCGGGCCAGTCGACCGCTGGCGCGACCCATCTGATCAAGGTCGCGGTCGAGGCCGCGATCGGCAAGCGCGGCCATGTATCGGTGTTCGGAACCGATTACGGCACGCCCGACGGCACCGGCGTGCGCGACTATATCCACGTCAGCGATCTGGCCGCCGCGCACGTCGATGCGCTGGAAAAGCTGATCGCCGATCCGGCGACCAGCCACATCATGAACTGCGGCTACGGCCGCGGCTTTTCGGTGCTCGAAGTGCTCGACAGCGTCGATCGCGTCACCAACATGAAGATCGAACGCCGCCTGGAGCCGCGCCGCGCCGGCGATCCGGACGCCCTGGTCGCCGACAATGCCAAGATATTGGCAACGCTGCCCTGGCGGCCGAAGCGCGATGATCTCGACACGATCGTCGCCGACGCGCTGGCGTGGGAGCGGCATCTGGCAAGCCGCGTCGACTAGGGTCCGGACCCTAAGCCGGCCTTGCCGTGCCATCCAAAACTGATGTCGGCTCTTATGAACTTATCGCGTCGAGCAAACGGACGCGATATTGCCCGATCACGCGCTCGAACGCGCCCGTGTCATCGAGCGCACGAGACAAGATGATCGCACCCTGTATCCCGGCAATGGTTTCCTCGGCGATGGAGGAGGCGTCTGCTTTTGACATGTTTCCCTTGGTGAGGGCGGCCGTCAGAGTTGCGATCCAACGCGCAAAGTAGGCTGCAATTGACTCGGCAAATGGCTCACGCGATGCACTCATCCCTAACGCCCCAACCAGGCATATCCGCTGCCCCGACCGGAAGTATTGGGTGATTTCATCGAACATATTCGCGACGGCCGCCGCCGGATCGGCGGTTCTTTCGAGCGGAACGAATATTTTTTGCTCGAACCACCTGTCTATGTCCGACAGAACAGCCGCCATCATCTCCTTCTTTCCGGCAGGAAAGAAGTTATAGAGACTGCCTTTGCCCAATCCGGTGGCTTTGGAAATCAGAGTCAGGCTCGCGCCGCTAAAGCCATACTCGCGAAACGTCTCGGCCAGGCCCGGCAGTGCATCGGCACCTTCGGAGATGGTGCGTGACAAAGATCAGAGCCCGAGATCGCCAAGCGAGGGATGATCGAGCGGCCGTGTCCCGAGCGGCCAGCGAAACAGGCGTTCCGTTTCTGCGATGGACCGGTCGTTAATCGATGCAATCCGTCGCGCCATCAACCCGGCGCCGTCGAATTCCCAATTCTCGTTCCCATAGGAGCGATACCATTTTCCGCCGTCATCATGCCATTCATAGGCAAAACGGACGGCGATTCGGTTGCCTTCATGCGCCCACACTTCCTTGATGAGGCGGTAATCAAGCTCGCGATCCCATTTGCGTGTCAGGAACGCAACGATCTGCTCGCGTCCGGTAATGAACTCGTCCCGGTTCCTCCAGCTACTGTCCTCGGTATATGCCTGCGACACCTTCTCGGGATTGCGGCTGTTCCAGGCATCTTCGGCCATTCGGGCCTTTAGCGCGGCTGTATCCGCCGAGAAGGGCGGGAGCGGTGGTCGAGACATAGCTGGTCCAATACGGGGATGATTGACTTGTACTGATCGGTACAAAGGGATCGTTGCTTAGTCAACCTCGGACTACGGTGACACGTGCAATTACCCCTAAACTAGGACTGGGTCGTTTGGGGCGGTGCAATCTCCAGTTTTTCGTACGCTTTCTCAGCTCCCGGACTGTAGGAGCTTAGGGGTTGTTGCACGTGTCACCGTAACGCGCGAATCCGGACATTGTGCGTCGGGTTGAAGAGCAGGGCTGCTGCTTGCCGGCTCGCCGAAAACTCATTCCTTCTCGTTGCACCGGGCTTGACCCCGGGCCGACGTTCACTTCTTTAAGCTGTTGATGCAACTATTCAGGATCGCCGCTGCTGCTTTGGCGCTGCTCAGCCTTGGTTCGTGCTCGCGAATCTTGTTGGTGAAAGCGGCGCTGGTCGAGGGCACTCTCGTCTTCAGGAGCAGCGACGATGAAGTCACCTTCTATCCGTGGTGCTGGAACAATCTCGCCGTTGTAGACGAAGGTGGCAGAGCGGTATGGGAGTTTGAGGTTCCGTACGGCGCTTTCGATGACCACGATGAATGCGGACCTAATTTTCCGATCCGCTATGGGCATGCTCCGCCGAGAGCCGAAACCATGGTGCCGCCGCAGCGATTCGTAATCGGCCAGACATACGTGATCGTTGGTAACTCGGCTGGCAATCTAGAAGGGGCCTTCAAGTTCGAGCGGGGGAAGACCGGACTGCGACTCCGGAACTTGTCCCCCGAGAGTCAGACAGCGCTCAATGCCCGCGACTCCTATTATGCCTGGCAACGAGCCCACAATCCTACCAGGGTTTCACCGAGGCCAACTGAGTACGATCCCTTTGTTGAGCCGCCGCCGCAGTCGATCCCGAAGGACCCTGGCGAGGGTCCATCTGGTCGTGATGACTTCACTTGGGTGCTCGGTCCCGACGAGTGGTGGAACCTGCCATCCCTCAGCTATCGAACCCTCAACGCTGAGCAGACAATGTTCAATTTGTGGTGCCGTTACACCAACGGTCCGTTCTACGCTCGCGTGCCGCCACCTGCTGGGAAGGGCACGCCACTTGTACTTACATCTGGGCCACACCGCTTAGCCGTTCGCCTCATCGGTGCCGGAAACGCAGGCGGGCCGTCGCGTATAGATGCAGTGCTGCCATGGAACCCGGCCCTATTCCGAAACTTCGCTGAAACGGGGCAGCTCTCATTTGAAACTGCTCTGGGTCCAGTTGAGGTGGACGCGGTCA
>DATFCE010000385.1:0-3585 GCA_035253365.1 Nitrospiraceae bacterium | reverse complement strand
TGAGGCAGACGAACGGCCTTTTTGGCCTCTTCCAGGCTCTCTCCTTTTTGCAGGGACGTCTTCACCGCCGCCATGAGATCTTCGAGATACCCGCGAAATTTTCGTACATCTTCCTTTCTGCCGATCTTGCCGTGTCCGGGGACCAGCGTCTCAAAGTCCAATTGCTCGACCTTTTTAAGTGACTCGATCCATTCATCGGGATAGTCATCCCGCATCGTTCGGTAGGCCACTGTCTCGACGGGGATGAAATCCACGGCAAAGAGCAGCTTGGTTTGTGGAAGCCAGACTACGAGACTGTTGTCCGAATGGTTCTTTCCGGTATAGATGAGCTCGACATGCTTGCCGCCAAGATCAATCGACATTCGATCCGTGAATGTCAGGTCGGGCGCCGGGGTCTGTTCTCGAGGCTCTTTGAGAATTTCGCGTCGCGCGTTCTGATGGCTGATGAACAGCGCCGTATCGGCAAAAACCGATCCTCCGGAAATATGATCCGCGTGATCGTGGCTATAGATCACGTAGCGCACGGGCTGGTCGGTGAGTTTCTTGATCTCGGTCTTAAGCCAGGACGCGGCGTCCGGGCTGATGGGATCGGTGACGATGACGCCCTGCGGGGTGGTGACGAAGATGGCTTGATGAAAGCGATGCCGAAACAGATAGACGTTCTCGGCCAATTTGGTGATTTCATCGTCGGATCGAGGCTGTTGAGCCGGCGCGGGCGGCGCTTGAACCAATAGGTATCCGAATACCCAAAAAAAAGCGAACCAGTTCGCCATACGCATGGAACCTCCATCCTGTGGTGAGAGTTCGGTGGCCGGACTCTGGTCGGAGTCCGGCCGGCAACTCACATGATGACAGTATCCTGTGGACGTTTATTGGACATTGATCGTGTGGACGTCCGTAAACATTACCCGACCGGAGTCTCCCAAGAAACCCTCCCTTGAGCGGTTTTTTCCAAACTGTTCGATGGTCCATAACGGCGAGGCCATTTCGGTTCCATAGCAGAACGCCGCGGCGACGGTATAGGTTCCCGGATTGGACGGCGCCCGCAGGTATATTCACCGTAGATGTGTCGGATTGATTCTTTTCAAGATCCGGTTTGATTCCGAAAATGATCGCAAAGTTGATGTTGCGTCCAACTTCTTGCGGCATATCCGCGCTGATCGCTCCGGCCACGTACGCCCCGACATACAAGAGCCCTCGGGATTAAAAACCTTGTGGAACCCAGCCCACAGATAGATGGCGGCGAGCAAGAGGCGACCAACCAGGCTCAGATAAGATTCATATGGCCCCATCGTTGCCTCCGCCTGCGCGTCATCCGTTTTCCCGCAGGACCGATTATCGGCGGCTGATTCAACGGAATCTTCACCGGGTAAGATAGGGCCTGTTCCACGTCCCTGCTTATGCGCCCTCCCATTTCCAGTCGCGTATTTCCGGCATATCCTGCCCGTATTGGCGAATGTATGCCTTGTGCTCGATGCGCTTGTCGCGAATGGCTTGTTTGGCATACGCTGAAGACGAGCCGCATCCCACGCGCTCGATGACATCCGCGGCCAGGTGAAAGCGATCCATGTCGTTCAGAAACACCATGTCGAACGGCGTGGTCGTCGTGCCCTCTTCCTTGTAGCCTCGGACGTGGAAATTATCGTGATTGGTCCGGCGGTACGTGAGGCGATGGATCAGCCACGGATAGCCATGGTAGGCGAAGATGACCGGCTTATCGGTCGTGAAAAAGGTATCGAAGTGCTTGTCCGGCAATCCATGCGGATGTTCTGCCTTGTCTTGTAATTTCATCAAATCCACGACATTGACGACTCGTATCTTGAGCTCCGGCACGTACTGACGCAGGAGTTGCACGGCCGCCAGCGTTTCGAGCGTCGGCACATCGCCGGCGCACGCCATCACCGCATCAGGCTCGCCGCCTTTGTCGTTGCTGGCCCATTCCCAAATGCCGATGCCGGCGGTGCAGTGCTTGATGGCGGCTTCCATGTCCAAATACTGCAAGGCCGGCTGCTTGCCGGCCACGACGACATTGACGTAATCGCGGCTGCGCAGGCAATGATCCATGACGGACAGCAAGGTGTTGGCATCCGGCGGCAGATACACCCGAATCACATCCGCCTTCTTGTTAACGACATGATCGATGAATCCCGGATCTTGATGCGAAAAGCCGTTGTGATCCTGCCGCCACACGTGCGAGGTCAGCAGATAATTCAGCGAGGCGATCGGCCGGCGCCACGGAATCTCGTGCGCCGTTTTGAGCCACTTCGCGTGCTGATTGAACATGGAATCGACGATATGCACGAAGGCCTCGTACGTGGTGAACAAGCCGTGGCGTCCGGTGAGCAGATAGCCTTCGAGCCAACCTTCGCACGTATGCTCGCTGAGAATCTCCATCACTCGGCCGTCCGGTGCGAGATGATCATCATCGGGCAACCGCTCGGCCATCCACGCGCGATTGGTCGCCTCCAAGATGGCTCCGAGGCGGTTCGAATTGAGCTCGTCGGGAGCCATTACGCGAAAATTCCGGCTCTCTAAATTTTGCTTCATCACATCCCGTAGAAAGCCGGCCAGCACCCGCGTGGCCTCGGCCACGACCGCGCCGGGTCGGGAGACCTCCACCGCATAGTCGCGAAAATCCGGCATCCGGAGGTCCCTCAACAGCAACCCGCCGTTGGCGTGCGGATTAGCGCCCATCCGCCGGGTCCCCTTCGGGGCAAGCTCTGCCAATTCCGGCTTCAGCGTACCGTTCGCGTCAAACAGTTCTTCGGGCCGATAACTCTTCATCCAGGATTCGAGCAATGCAATGTGCGCCGGCTTCGAAGCCATTTCGGCCATCGGAACTTGATGGGAATGCCAAGAGCCCTCGGTGATCTGGCCGTCAACTTCCTTCGGCCCGGTCCATCCCTTCGGGGAACGGAGAATAATAATCGGCCATCGCGGGCGGTGCGGTGTTTTTTCCGCGCCGTTGCCGTTCCGGTTGCGAGCCTCCATCTGGATCGCCTTGATCTCGATGATGACCGCGTCCAGGGTCGAGGCCATCGCGGGATGCATAAGAGCGGGATCGGAGCCTTCGACATAATACGGCTGGTACCCATAGCCGATAAACAAGCTGTCCAACTCTTCACGGCTGATGCGCGCGAACACCGTGGGATTGGCGATCTTGTATCCGTTCAGATGCAGGATCGGCAGCACGGCGCCGTCGGTGACGGGATTGAGAAATTTGTTCGAGTGCCAGGACGCGGCGAGCGGCCCGGTTTCGGCCTCGCCATCGCCGACCACGCATGCGACAATCAAGTCGGGATTGTCGAACGCCGCGCCGTACGCGTGCGAGATGGCGTAGCCCAGCTCGCCGCCTTCGTGGATCGAGCCGGGCGTCTCGGGCGCCACGTGACTGGGGATGCCGCCGGGGAACGAGAACTGCCTGAAGAGCCGCTTCATGCCTTCCTCATCTTGAGGCACATTGGGATATACCTCGCTATAGGTGCCCTCCAGATACGTATTAGCCACCAAGGCGGGGCCGCCGTGACCCGGCCCGCAGATGTAGATCATGTCCAAATCGTACTTCTTGATCACCCGATTGAGGTG
>DATFCE010000384.1:0-13501 GCA_035253365.1 Nitrospiraceae bacterium | reverse complement strand
TCCCGGATTGGGCAGCCGAATACCCATGGAAGCAGCAGCTGGCGGTAAAAAATGTTCAGGTCCGGGTAACACTCGATACTGACTCATTCGAATGGACTCCTCAGCCGTATCGGGATGGTTGGCTTAACGCAAGAGAGACTCAAACCAGACTTCACTGTAAGCTCTATTCATAATGACATGCAAGCCGGCAGAAGACCCATTATGGAAAAATTATGGGCCATGGACGCGCAGGAAGCTTAGGCCTTTTGTCCCGACCCAGACAATCCGCATTTCTTAATAGTCGTGCAGGGTTGGGAAGCCAGTATAGCGATTATTTTCGTTTCCTGTCAACGAAACAAATAGACCTTGTAGATGTAAGTTAACTTGTCCCGTTTATGGAACACACGATCGTCCGCTTTTCCTCTCGTGGTGACGCCAAGCACGGAGAGGCATGGACCACGGTCAGGGTCCCATCCGGATACTCATGGCCCGGACGGCTTCGATTGCTTGATTGATCTTTTCAATTTTGGAGGAGACTGTGCGCCTGAATGGCAGTCTGATTGTTCTGATTGATTATACTCCGCGTGAAGATGGGTGATCGGCGAGCTACTCCTACGATTTGAGCCGTTTCACGGCTTCCGCGAGCCAATTCAGATTCACCGTGGCTTGATCATTATATAAATAAAAAACGAGGCGATCATGATCGAGCGCACGATGTCTATCGAGGATTTCCGTTTCTCTCACGGCGGCGGCAATAGTCCGGATTTCAAGCGATTGTAGATTGTAAATGAGATGTAGTGTCGCCATTTTTTGGATCTTGCGCAACGGTTTCAAGAACGGTTCAATGTAGATACCGCTCTGTTCCACCGCCTTTCATTTAGCCTGCAGCAAGCCTAGCTCTTCCGCAGATGCCAGCGTATCCGAATCTGCCATCGTGTACGTGCTTCGACTTCAACTATCTGATGTTGCTCCTTGGGGCAGGATCTCCGAAGCAGAGCGCTTCTTGAAGTACGATGAGATAATAAGATGAGATAATAAAATAATAGGGAGACGGCCGTCGCAAAAGACGTACGGCAACGGCTCGCTTCGTCAAGCGTTTTCACATTCGGTACCCAGGGATGGAGAATGCTAATGCGTGAGCGATTCTAACCCGACGATCTCGCGCTAGGAATAGTTTCCCTAGTGGAATCAGCTTCAACACGGCGATGGCCTTGGAAACACCTGCTGAAAAGGATGCGCTTCTATCCGCTCGGATACGCGTACGCCATGCATGGGTGGGCTGCTTGTATGGAAGCTTCTGCCTTCACGAAGCGTCAGCGTGGATAACGATAAGGCTGCCGGTGCTGTGGTAAAGGGGCTGGGCAGGATGAATAGGCTGCTTACTATCCAGTGCTTCCATCTAATGCTTTCAGGTTCTTGCTGAAATGAGCCGGTTGGTGGAAGGTTCGTTTGGCGCACCGTTCAGTCATCGAAGCCCAGAATCACGACGATCATTCGATGCCGGCTTTTATGGATCAAGTGGCTGACGATTGGTATAGCCGCTGTTGATTTCATGCCACCAGCGGATCTCACTTTCTCCGCATTTCCAACACAAATAAACAATACGGCCATCCATTTGATGCGGAAAATCGCACAATCCCATATCAAGATCCTTGACTAAGACACCGATTTCCTGAATGGCCCGAAGGCGGTCACTAATCTGTTCGAGTGCCGAAATATAATGGGGGCCGGCATAGCTGCCGCCTCCGAATTGAGCCTTCGAACTAGCTCGTTTAATTTCATCCTTCGTACGGAGCAACACCGCCTTAGCTTGCCGAATAGCGGTGAGATGTTCCTCCAGTTGAGGGATCAACTGATTGGCCTCCGATAGGGTGAAAAGACGCTCCAAATTTTGACCTTCTTCGCGTTGCCCCATGCGTTGTCTTTAGCATAAACGCTGGCTCTGCGCAACGATGCCAAGGGGATGGTAGTCCACCGACCGAACTTGGAGTTCAAAAATTTTTTATGGGACGAATTGGGTTAGATGGCTATTGACAAAGAAAAGAGCGGCCGATACTATGTGATCAGACTTCTCATTAGACGACTCGATCATTACTTCCATCCCAGTGTAGCTTCCCGGGGCAGATCTCGAAATCACTTAGAAGGGCCGATATAGGTTAAGCGAGGTGTCGTCCCTATGCGGGAGCACCGATCATTCATTACGGAGGCTTAGGGCGCCAAACATTGTTTTCTCGCTGGCCACCCTCTTCAGACACAAAGACACGTCCCTGGTTCAGTTCACACAGAGATTATTGTTTGGTTTGCTTCTGACTTCAACCCTCACGGTCATAAGTCGGTGAGTCTATATATGTTAAGGGAGAAGACCATGCATCTTGCCGAACTCAAACAGAAAACGATTGCTGATTTAAATGATGTCGCACGGGACCTGAAAATTGAGGGCGCCGCCAATTTAAGAAAGCAGGAGCTAATTTTTGCCATTCTCCAGGCGCAGACCGAAAAAAACGGCGTGATTTTCGGTGAAGGTGTCTTGGAAACCCTGCCCGATGGATTCGGCTTTCTTCGGGCGCCGGATTCGAACTACTTGCCGGGACCGGATGACATTTATATTTCGCCGTCCCAGATACGCCGGTTCAATCTCAGAACCGGAGATATCGTCTCTGGGCAGATTCGTCCTCCGAAGGAGAGTGAGCGGTATTTTGCGCTGCTCAAGGTCGAAAAGGTCAATTTCGAAGATCCCGAAGTCGCACGCGACAAAATCTTATTCGATAACCTGACTCCTCTCTACCCGGAGGAGCGGATCAATCTGGAATTCGATCCTGAAGAATATTGCACGCGCGTCATGGACTTGACGACGCCCATCGGCAAAGGACAACGTGGGCTGATTGTTGCGGCGCCGAGGACCGGAAAAACCATGCTGCTTCAGGCAATCGCGCGCGCAGTCTTAAAGAACCATCCCGAAGTCATGTTGATTGTGTTGCTGATCGACGAGCGCCCTGAGGAAGTCACCGACTGGCAGAGGCAAGTCCGGGCCGCGGAAGTCATCAGCTCTACCTTTGACGAACCGGCGCAACGCCATGCGCAGGTAGCCGAGATGGTGCTGGAAAAGGCCAAACGATTAGTAGAGCACAAGCGTGACGTCGTCATTCTGTTAGACAGTATTACCCGCCTCGCCCGCGCTTATAATACGATCGCGCCGCCAAGCGGGAAAGTCCTTTCCGGTGGATTGGACTCAAACGCCTTGCAGCGTCCCAAACGATTCTTCGGCGCAGCCCGCAACATCGAGAACGGGGGAAGTTTGACGATCATGGCCACGGCGTTGGTCGATACTGGCAGTCGCATGGATGATGTCATTTTCGAAGAATTTAAAGGGACCGGCAACATGGAGGTTCATCTGGATCGACGGTTGGCCGATAAGCGGATCTTCCCGGCCATCGATATCAGCCAGTCGGGAACCCGTAAGGAAGAGCTGCTGGTTGATCGTGATCGTTTGAATAAGATGTGGATTCTGCGGAAGGTACTCAGCCCCCTAGGGACCATGGAAGCTATGGAATTCTTGATGGACAAAATCGGGGGCACGAAGACCAACCAAGAATTTCTCCAATCGATGAATAGATAAAATGAATACCCAGAGAAGGCGACGAGGAGGCAAAAAATAATGAAGAAGGGAATTCATCCCGTTTATCGAGAGGCCACCGTTCATTGCGCATGCGGGGCTTCCTTTAAAACACGCTCCACGGCCGGTAACCTGAACGTTGACATTTGTTCCAATTGCCATCCGTTCTTTACCGGCACGCAAAAAATCGTCGATACCGAAGGACGGGTCGAACGATTCAAGAAGAAGTACGCTAAAAAGTAACCGCGCGGACGGTCGAGCAAAAATCCTGTCTCACGGTGGGGCAGGGTTTTTTGTTTTGAACCGACATTCATGGCAAATATCTCCACGGCAGAACCAAAAGATCTTCCCTTGCGCGTCAAATGGGAGCAAGTGGCCACCCGCTATGAGGAGCTGAATCATCAGCTCACCGATCCATCCGTTCTCAGCCAGCCGGCTTTAATTCATAAGTTGAACAAAGAGCGTACCGAAATCGAATCCGTCGCTCAGCTCTTTTCGGCCTATAACGAACTTCTCAAACAGATTGCTGAAGCGGACCAGATGCTCGGCGATCCGAGCGTGGGATCTGACTTGCAGAATCTTGCCGCCGAAGAAGCCCGTGTACTGCAGGAGCGAAAACGCGACCTGGAACGGAACGCGCTCGAACTCCTTGAGCCCAAAGATCCACGCGATGAAAACAATACCTTCGTTGAAATCCGAGCCGGAACGGGCGGCGATGAAGCGGCGCTCTTTGCGGATGATTTGTTTCGCATGTATGCCAAGTACGCAGAGAAGAAACACCTCCGTGTGGAAATCGTCGAATCGCACGAGACGGGAATCGGCGGGTACAAGGATATGGTGATGCTCGTCGAAGGCAAGGGCGCCTATGGCCATTTCAAGTACGAGAGTGGAGTCCACCGCGTGCAACGGGTTCCTGCGACCGAAGCCAGCGGACGCATTCATACCTCCACCGCAACCGTAGCGGTCATGCCGGAAGTCGAAGAGGTCGATGTTCAGATCGACCCCAAAGATCTCAGAATCGACACGTTTTGCTCATCAGGCGCGGGTGGGCAAAGTGTGAACACGACGTATTCGGCGGTTCGGATCACCCATATTCCGACCGGTGTCGTGGTGAGCTGCCAGGACGAGCGCTCCCAGTTGAAGAACCGTGCGAAGGCGATGCGAACGCTTCGGGCGCGCATTGTTGAAGCGGAACGGGAGAAGCAAGACGCTGAAATCGCGCAGCACCGCAAATCCCAGGTTGGAACCGGCGATCGGAGTGAAAAAATCCGAACGTATAACTTCCCGCAAAATCGCGTGACGGATCATCGCATTGGGCTCACATTGCATAAACTGGAACAGGTCCTGAGCGGCGATTTGGATGAAATCATCGAAGGGTTACGCGCCGCCCACACTCAAAGGACAACGTCGGAGTCGTGATGAATGAAGTCAGGATGATGACCGACGTCTCGATTGAGCCTCACATAGGATCGAGAACATTGTCGCGGCTGCTTCGTGAGAGCGTTTGCCTTTTGGCCGACGCCGGCGTGGAGCAGGCGGACAATGAAGCTGCCTGGATCGTGGAGTTCGCCCTCGGCATGCGTCGCGCGGACTTGTATGTCCAACGTCAGTGCCAGGTCGATTCTTCAGAGTGGGCCTCTGCTATGGCTCTCATCCGGCGGCGAGCCATGCGTGAACCGCTTCAATATATCCTCGGCACGCAGGAATTTTGTGGATTGGATTTTGACGTTGTTCCGGATGTCCTGATCCCGCGACCTGAGACCGAATTATTGGTCGATGAAGTCGTACGAGAGTGTGCGGCCGTATCGTCCCCGGCTATCGCCGATCTGGGGACCGGCTCGGGGTGCATCGCGGTCGCGCTCGCGAAGGCTCTACCAAATGCGCATCTGTACGCCACGGATGTTTCAAAGGCGGCGCTCGATCTGGCCCGTCGAAATGCGGCCCGGCATGCCGTGGACAAGCAGCTAATGTTTTTACATGGGGATCTCTTTAAACCGATTGAACAACTGGGATTGAATGGGCAGCTCACGGCGATTGTCTCCAATCCCCCGTACATTGCCGACAGCGAGTTTGCGACGCTACCTCCGGAAGTCGCGCAATATGAGCCGAAGGTTGCGCTCGCCGGTGGACCGGACGGCCTTTTTCTCTACCGAAGACTTCTGCGTGATGCGCGGGAATATCTGACGCTGGGCGGGCTGCTGGTGCTGGAGATCGGATATGGACACGCCAATGCGCTACGCCGGCTCGCCGAGGACTTGAATGCCTATCATTTGGTCCGGACCCTGAATGATCAGGCGGGGATCGAACGAGTCCTGACTCTTAAAAAGACAGCATTGTAGGTTAACCTTTTTTAATTTATGGACCGGATTGTTATCACAGGCGGCAATCCTCTCCGGGGAGCAGTCCGGATCAGCGGCGCAAAAAATGCGGCGCTGCCGATTCTAGCCTCCACCATTTTGGGCGGGGAATGCGTGCTGACAAACGTGCCGCGTGTCGTCGACGTCGTGACGATGTGCAAACTGTTGGGGATATTGGGCGCCTCCTTGACGTTCGAGGAGGGTCGAGTCGCGGTCAATGCTGATGCGCTCCGTTCGACGGAAGCCCCGTACGATCTCGTACGGACCATGCGCGCATCCATTCTCGTGTTGGGTCCGTTGCTCGCCCGTTGGGGTGAAGCCACCGTGTCGCTTCCGGGCGGCTGTGCCATTGGAAGCAGACCCGTGGACCTACACTTGTCGGGCCTGGCCAAACTCGGGGCGGAGGTGAACGTCGAGCATGGATACATCAAAGCGAAAGCCGTCCGTTTAAGGGGGACCCGCCTGTACCTGGATCTTCCCACGGTGACAGGAACGGAAAACCTCATGATGGCAGCCTGCTTGGCCGACGGAACGACCGTGATCGAAAATGCCGCAAGGGAACCCGAGATTGTTGATCTCGCCGACTGCTTGATCAAGCGTGGTGCGCGGATCTGTGGCGCGGGGTCGGATCTCATCACGGTCGAGGGCATCAAGGAGTTACGAAACGCGGATCATGAGGTGATTCCGGACCGGATCGAAGCGGGCACATATCTGACTGCTGCAGCGATGACTCGGGGAGATATCTACGTGGACCACTGCCGCCCCCGTCAGTTGAAAGCCGTCATGATGAAATTGAGAGAGACCGGCGCCGACATTACGGAGGAGAAAGAAGCCATCCGCATGAAGGCATCTCATCGGCTCAAGGGGGTGGACGTGAAGACGTTTACCTATCCGGGGTTTCCGACCGATATGCAAGCGCAGATAATGGCACTGATGTGCGTGGCGCGGGGCACGAGCGTGATTACAGAAACGATTTTCGAAAGCCGATTCATTCATGTCCCGGAGTTGTGCCGTATGGGGGCCGACATTAAGGTGGATGGTCACCATGCCGTCGTTAACGGCACAGAGGCGCTTACGGGAGCCCCAGTCATGGCATCCGACCTTCGCGCCAGCGCGGGACTCATCTTGGCCGGACTGGCCGCGAAAGGCGAAACCGAAATCTCGCGAGTCTATCACCTCGATCGTGGATACGAACGAATTGAGGACAAACTCCGTACGCTCGGCGCCGTCATTCGCCGGGTGCCCTCTCGTCCTGTCGAGACGGAAGTCTCTTACCAATGATTACGGTGGCCCTTTCCAAAGGAAAGTTGCTGGGGCCCACCCTGGCGTTATTCAGAAAAGTCGGCCTCGCGAACGGCGATCTGTCAGAGGAAAGTCGGCGCCTCGTGTTTCCCTGTCCTGAGACCGAGACGACCTTGCTGATTGTGCGGGCCAGCGATGTGCCGACGTATGTGGAGTATGGCGCGGCCGACGTCGGCGTGGTGGGAAAAGATATGCTTCTGGAGCAGGATCGGGATGTCTATGAGCCGCTGGACTTGAAGTTTGGCGCCTGCCGTATTGCGGTAGCGGCGCTTCGAGGCCAAGAGCTTCGAGACCGCTTATCATCCAAAATTCGCGTGGCCACGAAATATCCGAATATTACGGAACGGTATTTTAACCAAAAGGGTATTCCCGTCGAAATTATCAAGCTCTATGGTTCTATTGAACTGGCTCCGCTGGTCGGATTGGCCGACCGCATTGTCGACCTGGTCTCCAGCGGCCGGACGTTGAAAGAGCATAACCTCGTAGAAGTAGAGGTCATCGCGGCATCGACGGCGCGCCTCATCGTTAATCGAGCCAGTCTCAAAATGAAGCATGGCAGCATCACAAGTTTGATCGAGACTCTCAAGCACAACGGCATCCGGAACGCCCGCGCGCCCGGTGCCAAACGAGAGGCGGTGGAACAGTCATGAAGGTGATTGCCAGGCAGGATCGGGCCTTTAAGGCCGCTGTGGCTCGCATCATGTCGCGATCCAATCTGAACATTGGCCCAGTGGAGGCGGCAGTCAAATCGATTCTCAAAGGCGTGGAGCGCGGGGGCGACCGGGCTGTCATCCGCTACACAAAGAAGTTCGACCGTCTTGAGCTGAAGAGTTCACAACTTCGCGTCGGTCCGCAACAGGTAAAAGAAGCGTACTATTCCATCCGGAAAGAAGAAGGCGATGCCCTGCGATTCGCCGCGCAACGCATCACCGCCTTCCATGAACGCCAGCGCCCGAAGAGCTGGATGTATCAGGACGGGGGCGCCACGTTGGGACAGATGATTCTTCCGCTGGATTCCGTCGGGGTTTATGTGCCGGGCGGGAAAGCAGTCTACCCGTCGTCGCTTCTCATGAGCGCGATTCCAGCAAAGGTCGCCGGCGTGAAACGCGTGGTGATGTGCACGCCGGCGCAAAAAGACGGCATCAGTCCGTACCTGCTCGTGGCCGCCGATATCGCGGGGGTGGATGAGGTGTACCGCATCGGCGGAGTTCAGGCGATTGCCGCGATGGCGTACGGCACGGCCTCGATCGCGCGCGTGGATAAAATCGTCGGTCCGGGCAATATCTACGTCGCCACGGCGAAGCGCATGATGTACGGAACAGTCGGGATCGATATGATGGCGGGTCCCAGCGAATTATTGGTCGTGGCCGACGGGTCAGCCAACCCCGCGCATGTCGCTGCGGATCTGCTCTGCGAAGCTGAGCATGACGAAGAGGCCAAGGTCTATCTGATCACGACTTCAATGCGCGTGGCACAAGAGGTTTCCCGCCGTGTCCGCGAACAACTGACCAAGCTGACGAGAGAGAAAATCACGACCAAGTCCATCGCTCGCCATGCGGTCGCCTTTGTCGTGGAGGACCTCGATACGGCGATCATGCTCGCCAATCAGATCGCACCGGAACACTTGACACTGTCCGTTGATAAGCCGTTCGACTATCTCGAAAAGATTCGACATGCCGGGGCGTTATTCTTAGGGCGCTACACCCCGCCGGCGGTGGCGGATTACGTTGCCGGTCCCAATCACGTGTTGCCGACCGGAGGAACCGCCCGATTCTTTTCGCCGCTCTCGGTCGAGGACTATATGAAAGCAAGCAACATCATCGCCTATTCCAAAGAAGAATTAGGCAAGGTCAAAGATCATTTGGTGCGCATTGCTCACATGGAAGGGTTGGAGGCGCACGCCAAATCCTTGGAAAGCAGGCAACCATGAACGGGACGCCATCACCTCGTCGTGCCGCCGTTGAACGGCAGACGAATGAGACCCAAGTGCAGGTCGATTGGGCGCTCGACGGCAGCGGCCAAGGACGGATTCAGACCACGATTCCGTTTCTGGACCATATGCTCGAGCTGTTGACCAAACATGGGTTCTTCGACCTCACCGTGGAAGCCAAAGGAGATACCGACATCGACGATCATCACACGGTCGAAGACATCGGCATTGTCCTTGGCGATGCGTTAAAACAGGCACTGGGGAAGAAAGAAGGCGTGCGGCGGTTCGGCTGGGCGTCGGTGCCGCTCGACGAGACCTTGGCGCAAGTCACAGTGGACTTGAGCGGACGGCCCTATTTAGTCTACCGCGTGGAACTCCCGCAGCGCCGGATCAAGTCGTTCGACCTCGGGTTATTCGAGGATTTCTTCCAAGCCTTCGTCACTCATGGCGCGTTGAATCTCCACGTCAACGTGCTCTATGGACGAAACCCCCATCACATTATGGAGGCCGTGTTCAAGGCCTTGGCCAAAGCGCTGGATCATGCCACATCACTCGATGAGCGAGTGTCGGGAGTGTTGTCGACCAAAGGAAAATTGTAGGGTGGGCTCGGACGAGAAGCTTTGAGGTCAGAACAGATTGCGCTCATTGTCGCTTGCCGCCTCTTGCCCCGCCTTTCTCCCCTGAAACGAAGCATTGTATGATCGCCATCATCGACTACGGCATGGGAAACTTGAGAAGCGTGGAGAAGGCTTTTGCAGTCGTGGGGCACCCGGCGGTCGTGACTCGTCATCCTCGCGCCATCGACGATGCCAGCCATGTCGTGCTGCCCGGCGTCGGAGCCTTTGCCGATTGCATGGCGAATCTGGAACGCTATGAATTGATTGAACCGATTCTGCGGACAATCCAAAAGGGCAAACCCTTTCTCGGCATTTGTCTGGGGCTCCAACTTCTCTTCACGGAAAGCGAAGAATTCGGCGTTCATCGCGGCTTGGATGTTGTCGCCGGCAAAGTGACACGGTTTGCCTCCGTGCGCGAACAGGATAGTGGCTCACTCGAATCCACGGGGTTAAAAGTTCCCCATATGGGGTGGAATGCTTTGACTGTGACACGCGAATCCCCGTTGCTACACGATATCGACAACGGGGCCCATGTCTATTTCGTGCACTCATACTACGTGCAACCGACAGACCCTACAGTGGCATGTACCGTCACGGAATACGGACATCGTTTTGTCTCAAGCATTTGGCGGGACAATGTGGTGGCGTGTCAGTTCCATCCCGAGAAGAGTCAGTCAATCGGCCTGCGCATGATCCGCAATTTCGGTGCGTGGTCATGAGAGTGTGCCATGTCTGGAGACTATTGGCTGTGATGGCGGTTGTGGCGTTGTCCGGTTGCGCCCCGGCCAAAGTGACCACCACTGCCTCGCCGGCCGCGGAGCAACGCCGAGTCCAGACGATCGTCGTCATGCCGTTCGGCAAAATACAGACCCCCCAGATCCTCGATAAGCCGCTCACCCCTGAATTTAGCGTGCCCCGGGGTGCGGTACGCTCGCAAATCTATGTGCCTGTGGCCCCTCCATCGCCGGACAAGCTGAACCTGACCACCACACGCGTTCCGGCGTCGGTCCCCGAGCGGGTGACCCACATCTTCTATGAGAGACTGCGGCAACGAGGGGGGTTACGGATATTGTCGCCTGATGAGGCGACGCGCGCCCTCAAGGGAGTTGAGGCTGATACCGCGGAGTCTCGTGAGCGAACGGCTGAGGAAGTTGCTCGGCGGCTTGGTGCAGATGCGGCCGTGGTCGGACGAGTGCTGGTGTACAAGGAGCGTGAGGGCAGTAAGATCGCAGCCAATTCCGCCGCGGTCGGATTCGAGGTGAAGCTGATCGCAGCCGATGGGACGACCTTATGGGTTGGGAATTATTATGAGAAGCAGCGTCCGTTGATCGAAGATGTGACAGGATTTTTTCAACGAGGGGGTGTATTCGTCACGGCCGATGAACTGGCGAAATATGGAGCCGACCATCTCGTCCGAAAATTTCCGTTTGGACAACCGGAGCCTTAACCCAGTGTCGATACAAGAAATCACATGTTGATTATCCCAGCGATTGACTTAAAAGACGGCCGCTGTGTGCGTCTCCGGCAAGGCGACCTGCGTCATGAGACCGCTTATTCGGATGACCCTCCGGCAATGGCCCGGTATTGGGAGCAGCTCGGCGCGCGGCTCCTCCATATTGTGGATCTGGACGGGGCATTCGAAGGCCATCCGAAGAACATCGATCGGATCGAGGCGATTCTCAAGGCCGTATCCATTCCGGTTCAAATCGGCGGCGGCATTCGGACGATGGAGACAATCAGACGGTATCTCGTCCACGGTTCCGTTCGAGTCGTCTTAGGAACGGCGGTGCTTGAGAATCCCGCGCTGCTAGAGCGCGCCTGCACCGAGTTTCCCAGCCGAATTCTGGTCGGACTCGATGCCAAGGAAGGGCGAATCGCGGTGCGTGGATGGACCAGTGTCTCCGGTACATCGGCCTCCAATCTCATCCCGCAGCTCGCTGTCTATCCGCTGGCCGGTCTCATTTATACCGACATTGCCAAAGACGGCATGTTGGAAGGACCGAACCTGCCGGCGCTGGCCGATGTCCTCCGTTGCGCGCCGATGCCGGTGATCGCATCCGGAGGGATTTCCAGCATTGACGATATCCGCGCCGTCAAATCTCTTGGTCACGGCATCACGGGAGCCATCATCGGGAAGGCCCTATATGATGGAAAGCTGGATCTGAAGGAGGCGATCCAAGCCGCTTCCCGGGAGCCCACGCCGGCATGCTGACGAAACGCCTCATTCCGTGCTTGGATGTGAAAGACGGCCGCGTCGTGAAAGGCGTAGGGTTTCTCAATCTGCGCGACGCCGGCGATCCGGTTGAAGTCGCGACGGTGTATGACCGCGACGGTGCAGACGAATTGTGCTTTCTCGACATCACGGCCTCGCATGAACATCGAAAGCCGCTGCTGGATATCGTGAGCCGCACGGCGGATCGGGTCTTTATGCCGCTGACGGTCGGGGGCGGCGTTCGAACAGTTGACGACATTCGCGCGCTCCTTCAAGCCGGGTCGGATAAGGTCAGCATCAATACCGCGGCCGTTGAGAATCCCGGATTTGTCGAAGCGGCGGCCGGACGCTTCGGCACGCAATGCATCGTTGTGGCGATCGACGCCAAGCGGGCCGTTTCGCCGGCGCAGCATCCACGCTGGGAGGTATTTACGCATGGGGGACGTCGGGCCACCGGTCTGGATGTGCTGGAATGGGCGCGACGGATGGAGCGAGCCGGAGCCGGCGAAATCCTGCTGACGAGCATGGATCGCGACGGCACGCAGGACGGATATGATCTTGAATTGACGGCTGCGGTGTCCGAAGCGGTCATGATCCCGGTGATTGCGTCCGGGGGCGCGGGCCGGTTGGAACATTTGCGTGATGGCTTCGTGCGCGGCAAGGCCGATGCGGTGTTGGCCGCGTCGATTTTTCACTATCGAACGTACACGATTCAGGAAGCCAAGAGCTATCTGCGCGATCAGGGCATTCCGATGAGGATTGAAGCCAAGCCATGAACAAGACGATGGATAGGACGGAAGCCGGGGATATTCGGTTTGATGAACAGGGACTGATCCCGGCGGTCGTTCAGGATTGGCGTGACGGCACCGTATTGATGCTCGGCTTTATGAATCGAGACGCGCTGAACCATACACTGAAGACGAAGCATGTCCATTTTTGGAGCCGATCCCGACGAACATTGTGGAAAAAGGGTGAAACATCCGGTCATTCTCTCCTACTTAAAGAGGTCTTTCTCGATTGCGACGGAGATACGTTGCTCGTCAAAGCCGAGCCGGTTGGGCCGACCTGCCACACAGGCGAGCCATCCTGCTTTTTCACGAGAATCGAGGCCGATGGCGCGCTAGCGCGCCGCACTTCGGCCGACGCCCGTGGGGGACTGCTTGAGCGGCTCTATGAGACGATCCTTGAGCGGAAGCACGCTCCTCAGCCGGATTCGTATGTCTCGTCGTTGTTTGAAGGCGGCGTGGACCGACTCCTGAAGAAGGTGGTGGAAGAAGCGGGAGAAGTGGTCCTCGGTTCCAAAAATGAAAAGCGCGATGAAGTGATCCATGAGGTGGCCGACCTTTTCTTTCACACGCTCATGGTCCTTGGCTATCACGGCATCAGTCTGGATGATATTTATCAGGAATTGGCGGCGCGCATGGGGAAGTCCGGCCGGCGTCCGGCGAGATAAAGGAGAAGCTCGTGAGCCAGTGTCTGTTCTGCCGAATC
>DATFCE010000383.1:0-4453 GCA_035253365.1 Nitrospiraceae bacterium | reverse complement strand
TCGGCGTTGATCGGATGACTTTGGCCTGAGTCGCTGGAATGCTGTGGGGGCGTAATGAAAACCCCTTGGGGGTCGGTCAAAAACGTCTCCTCCGTCTGCCCTAAGCCTTGGCGGTCCAAAAAAATTGCATGAATCTCGCCGACGTCGAATGACAGCGCTACCGCGGACCGAGGAGACTCCGCTTCGGCGGCGATAAGATAATGAGGAGCTTCGGTCACATTGAACCAGGCGATCCGGCCGGGCCGTTCCCGATGAAGTGAAGAAATTGTCCGAATCGGGTTGCCGACGGAGATCGGAGGCATGTCGGGTAATTCGAACCGCGCGCCCGTCGCGCGTTCCGTGCGTTGAAACTCTTCAAGGAGGCGACGCAGGCAGGCGGCTGCGGGACGAGAGGTCTTGCAGAAAGCGCGAGCGGCGCGAAGAAAGTTGAGCGCGCGGTCGTGATGTCGATGGAGAATCCGAACCAGGACCTGCTCGCGCCCGTCGGCCACGAGGCCCACCGCGCGAATCGCTTCGCGCTCAATGATCTGCCGGGATGTTCGGTAAGCCAGGCCGGCCAGGACAATGGAGGTAATCAGCAGAAACCCGCCGAGCAGTACGATGAGCTGCCAGCGAAACGGGAGTGTTCTCAATCCGGAGCGGAGCGCGCCGACGTGGCTCCTCATACGCTTTTGCCAACACGCCGCGCCGATATCATGCCGATGATCGATGCTTCAAATAGGTTTCAATAGCAGCGATATATTGCGGGAACAATTCTTGAGCCTTTCCGGCAGCGTCGAGGACGATCGCATCTACAATCGCATCGTATTCGTGCACTAACCGGTTCCGAAGTCCGGCGACCGGTGCAAGCGCTGCGGCGAGATCGCGAGCAAGCATTTCACCCGCCAACCCCAGGTGTCTTTCTCCCCCTCGAAGAGTGGGATAAGCGCCCGGGCGCCGCCACGTTGGGAGTCTAGCAGTATGATGAAGAGGGGGCAAGATTGCGTAGGGATTCGCTTGAGAAGCGAAGTCCTACAGGGAACGGTGGCGAATCTGAACGGCTTCTTTGAGAGATGCGATGAAGCCATCCCGATCGATCGGCTTTTCGATGAACGCATAGGCTCCAAAATAGAGGGCTTTCCGGCCCAGCTCGCGATCTCCATGGCCGGTGATGAGGATAGTCGGCGTCGTGGGACGAAGCGCATGAATCTTCGTCATCAACGTCAATCCGTCCATGTGCGGCATTTTAATGTCGCTCACGATCGCGTCGTAATCAATCGATGAGATACGGCTCAACGCATCGGGACTTTCATGGCACGTATCGACGACGGCATCCATGCGGAGCCGCACGGCTTCCGAGAGAGCTTCCAGAAGCGCGGGATCGTCATCAACGAGCAGGATGTGGGCGGACATGATCACCGTTGGAAAGGATCTACTTCGGTCTTCGCCGAATGGCCCTAGTATCTGCCTGTAGGCGGAATGCTGTCAATGGCAAGTTTCACCATACGCAGGCCGGTACGGACAAATATTGTTATGGCCTTCGCCAATGAAGAGCGACGCCTCAGCGCTGGTACCGGCTTGAACAACATTTCGCCCTGCGTCAAAGTACGGAACTACTAATAGAGTGAGGCCGTTATGCCGACTGCCACTGTCACGAGTAAAGGACAAACAACGATCCCAAAAGAAATCCGGGCTCATTTGCATCTTCAGGCCGGCGATCGCCTGGAATTCGTGATCGACGATACAGGGCGAGTCGTCGTGATGCCGGTCACGATAGATATTGCCGAACTCGAAGGCATCCTTCCCGCTCCTCGACGGCCGGTCTCCATTGATCATATGAACAAAGCGATAACGATGGTTTCTCGGTAGTCGCCGTCCCTCGCTGGAGAAGTCCGTCGCGCTCCTCAAGCGCTTCTTAAAAGCATTCCCTTTCTGCCTACTTCCTGTTTTCAATCACAATACTTTTATCAGTTCTCATACATAGCGATTTGGCGAGGATACACAGGGTCTTGCTCGTTGGTCGCTGAAGCGGCCATCGCCCTTGATGGGCGTCTCTCTGAGCGGATGTGCGAAATCCTGTCCGCCTTTTCCTACGCACACAGTCTCACCGCCTGATAGAAAGCAACCGGCCACCGTAGGAGGATGGCCTAATGAAAGAAAAGGTGACAGGCAAGGGAAGATTCGGCAAGTGAATGCTTGACGTTGAATGAGAGAAGCCACAAGAACGGAGTGACCACAGAGGCGTTTACTGGTGAACGCCTCACATTCACAAGGAGGACGTATGAAGACATCGTTATTCGCCATAGGAATTTGGATACTGGGATTGTCGTTGGTGCCGCTGAATGGGGCGTTGGCGGAGTCGGGCAAAAAGGGACAGAAGGACAAAGGCGTGATGAACGAGCGGAGCACCGGCAACGAGCCGTTTACCGGGCCGGGAGCCTCAGGCGGAAGCAATATGAGCGTACCCGGGGCGGATGAGAAGTCCGGGAAGACGAAGGGTTCCGGCAGCACAATGGGCGCCGGCGACGAGGTCAAAAAACAATCCGGTTCGGCCGGCAACAAGCAATCCGGAGGACCGGGCGGGCACTGAGCATCCCTGCGGTGGGCGGCGGGCGGTTTTCCAGGCATGGCAGAACCGCTTCGCCGCTCGAAGGAATCCATCAATGCAGCCCCGACGTCCACATACTCTTCCCTCCTCAAGATTCGAACAGTGCCTTCCCGGAGACTGCGCGGGGCGCGCCAGCCCACGCCTCTGTCTTCGCCCCTCTCTTCCGATTTTCCGATCGTCGTATACATAGGTTCGCATACCGCTGATTCGGGCCCACACGAAGGAGAAAGGCAGTTCCAAACGGTTGCTGATAGTTCCGTGAACTAACACGGAGGTGACGTGGCGCACGAGAGCCGCCCAAAATCGGATGGGGATCGATTCAACAAATTGATCGCCGCCGTGCCGTATTATGCGGTGTCGATTTTACTCTGGCCCATGGTATGGGGCGGGGTCCTCGTCTCCGTCTGGCTGGCGTTCCGATGGGGGCAATACGTGTGGAAGTATCTCTTTGTGCTGACGCATGACACCTTCCAAGAACTGCTGTCCGGCCTCCTGCATTGTATTGAAATGCTGTTACTGATTCCGCTCCCGGGCATTACCGGAGTGGTGGCCTATCGGAATTTGTGCACGTATCTGGATCCGTCTGCGAGCGAACGATCCTCCGTGGAGAAGGAACGGGACTTGGCCAAACGGCTCATCATGGGCACGCTCGTCGCCGTCGCCGGCACACGGATGTTGATCGAGTTACTGGAACGCAACGCCGACATACAGCTCTACGTGAACGGCACGCTGCTCATCGTCGCGGTGACCCTGTACACGGTGTTCGCGTTGAAAAAACATGCAGGATGATAGGAGCACACCGCATATCTCGCGCCGAACTTTTCTCTCGCTCTCCATGTTGTGACGGCTCATCCTTCATGGGATCGCCACATCGGCGACCTTGTCCTCATTGTCGATGAGCAGGATGACGCGCTCGCCGTTCGCAAGCTTCGCGATCTGGTCCTCAATCAATGGCCTGATTTCGTAGGATTCTTCCTTCCCATCCGATGTCCGTATCATGATCCAATTCTTTCGGAGCGGCGCCGAAATGGTGCCTTCCACCCGGCGATCGGACCCCTTGAGGGGCGACTTTTGCTTCCACTCCTCCGCCGCGCGTTCGACGGCCTCTTGGCTTCCGTACGTCACGTCGACGATGTGATTCGTCTCGTCGATCAGAAACACCGCATCGACACCGACTGGAAGAGAAGCGACTTTGCTCCGTGCCTGGGAGCGGATGGGAAAACCATGCTCGTCGCCCTCGCGCGTTCGAATGACCGCTCGATCGTGCCCGACCACCAAGGGAGTGGCGACCTGGCCGCGGATCACCTGATGCGGGCCGCGGGTCCCGGCAAGAGGATGGTAATCGACAATCAGGTTCTGGTCATTAACGGTCAGTTTGATCTTGTCTCCCTTCTTGATGTCGGGAAACCCCTTTTCCTGTGCTTGCTTCAACGGAATGTACCGCGGCTCCACTTCGCCGATATCGAGCTCGATCTGGTCGGCCTTGACGTCCCTCACCGTTCCAATGACCAATCGCTCTCCCATCAAAACCCGTTCGCTTTTCGGCGCGGGATCGGCGGCGTAAAGAAGTCCGACCGGCGCGGCAAGCAGCACGGCCACGGTGATTCCCACAGGTGTGTGCATGGTGTCCTTTCCGTTCTCTTGACAGTGAAAGTGATGATTAGAGTGATGGTTAGATCGACGCCACCTTATCATAATATTGATGATCTTCGCGGTACCCGCCGTGTCCTTCGCCGACCGCCGCATAGGACTCCACCAGTTCGATCGAGCGAAGATACTTGACCATCTTGTAGCCGACCTTCGTTTCGAGACGAAGGCGGCACGGCGCGCCGTGCGGGATCGGGAGCGGTTGCCAGTTCATTTCGT
>DATFCE010000382.1:0-12166 GCA_035253365.1 Nitrospiraceae bacterium | reverse complement strand
GGTTATTACTTCAGAATGCGCTTCAGGATGCTGGAAGGAACGTGTCATGATGCCCGTCCCTAGTCCAGCCCTGCAGCAGCTCATTGGGCACACCCTCATTCGGCCAGATAAGCCCAGCCTCGATTCGGAAGAGTTGACGGCACTGGCCGCGGGAGTGTATGAGCGGTTCGCCTCTCGGTTGACTCCATTGATCGGCCAGGTCGGCGTCCGGGCCATTTTCGCCAGAAGCGCCAGACTCACGCAGGCCGAGTACGCGTTTCTCACAAAGAGCGCCATCGACACTTCCGATGACGGCGTTCCGGCCCGCATCTGGGAGTCCTTCAAGGAGCAGGAGCCGGCCATGGTCAAAAAGGCGGCGGAAGCGCTGTTGACGACCTTCGCCGGACTGCTTATTAATTTGATCGGTGAACGGTTGGCATGGCGGCTCTTATTTGACGTACCTGAGGCCCTCTCCAGCGGGCCCGGAGAGGAGAGAACGGGATGAACGAGGACGGGAAAGCGACGATACGCAGGTTCCCCACCGGCGTGCCGGGACTTGATGACGTGCTGGGCGGGGGCCTCCACGAGTTTTCTTTCAACCTTGTCGCCGGCAGCCCCGGATGCGGTAAGACCACGCTCGTGCACCAAATTGCGTTCGCCAATGCCACCCCGGAGAGGCCGGCGCTCTACCTCAGCATCCTGGGCGAACCGCCGCTGAAGATGCTGCGGTATCAGCAAACCTATGCCTTCTTCGATCCCGCCAAGGTGAACCACTCCATCCGCTTTCTCTATCTGACACAAGAGGTCATGAACGGCGGCCTGAAGGGCGTGCTGGACAAGATCGTGCACGAGGTCGAAACGACTGCGCCGGGCCTGGTCATCGTGGACTCCTTCCGCGCCGTGGTGCGGGCCACCGCCTCTGGAAAAGCATCCGAACTGGAGCTGCAAGACTTTGTGCAGCGCCTTGCGCTGCATCTGACGGCCTGGGAAGCCACGACATTCCTGGTTGGGGAATTTCAAGACAATGAGAAGGAGGCCAATCCGGTCTTTACCCTGGCCGACAGCATGCTGTGGCTCTATCAATCCGTCGAGCGCAATTCCGTCGTTCGAAAGCTACAGGTCATGAAGATGCGCGGGCAAGCACCCATTCCAGGCCAGCACACCTTTCGCATCACGAGCGCCGGCCTCCAGGTGTTTCCGCGTCTGCCCAAACCGGAAGAAGCGAGGACGGAACAGCCACAGGACCGTCGCCTCTCGATCGGCGTGCGCGCAGTAGATGATATGTTGGGGGGTGGCATCCCGCTCGGATATTCTCTGCTGATCGCCGGCCCTTCCGGCTCCGGTAAGACGGTGTTGTCCACGCAGTTCATCATCGAAGGCGTCAAGCAGGGCGAGCCGGGAGTCATTGCGGTCTTTGAGAAACGCCCGCAACAATATCTCTCGACCACGCCGTCCGGAGAAAGTATGGACCAGATGGTTCGTGACGGACGACTTCAGATTGTGGCCATGCGCCCGCTGGACCTGTCCGTCGACGAGGCACTGTATGAGCTTCGCGACACGGTGCTGCAGATAGGGGCGAAGCGGGTCGTGGTCGATTCGCTGTCGGGATTTGAGCTGGCGCTGGCGCCGCCATTCCGGGAAGATTTCAGGGAGTCGCTCTATCGGATGGTCGGGGCGCTGACCGGCATGGGAGTCACGGTGATACTCACCGCCGAGATGGTGGACTCCTACATTGATTTGAAGTTCAGCGCCCAAGGGGCTTCCTTCCTGGTCGACGGCATCATCCTCCAGCGGTATATCGAAATGCAAGGCCGGCTCACGAGAGTGATGACGGTGATCAAGCTGCGCGCCAGCGACCACAGCAAGGAGATCAGAACTTACGACATCACGGAGGACGGGCTGGTCCTAGGCAAGGCGCTCACGGACTACCGGGAAATTCTCATGGGGGTCCCGAAACCGATCGCGCCGCCTGGAGCATTGGCTGAATGATCTGAGCAAATCTGACCGACAGGCTGGAAAGGAGAGAGCAGGAGGTAACCATGAAAGAAAGCCAGGGCTCTGATGCTCAACGCTCGGAGAGCGATCCGGCGGGCCAGGCGGACTCGGCCCCGGCAGGCCAGACCGCGGCTGAGCCAAGCAGCTCGCAAGACCTGCTCCAGCAGATCCGAGAGGCGAACGAACAGCTCGTTGACTCCGCCATCAGGGCAAAGGAGGCCCACGAGGCGGCCGATCTTCGTTTTCGAGATTTGGTCGAAGGGCTGGACGCCATTGTGTGGGAAGCTGACGCCGACACAGGGCGTTTCACCTTCGTGAGCCAACAGGCTGAGACGATTCTGGGATATCCGTCCCGGCGCTGGACCGAGGAACCGGATTTCTGGCCCACCGTGATTCATCCGGAAGACCGGGACCAGACACTGAAGTCATGCAAATCCGCGCTGGAGGCTCGGCAGAATTATCAGCTCGAGTTTCGGACGGTCGCCGCAGACGGCCGTATCGTATGGGTGTCGCAGAGAGCTCATCTAAAATCGGCGGTTTCGCACCCCACGCGGGCGCTTGGCTTCATGGTCGATATCAGCGAGCGCAAGCGGACTGAGGAGCGGTTACAACAAGTGGTGCGAGACTACCAGGCATCGGAAAAGACCTTGCGTGAAAAGCTCGATGAACTGGAACAATTCGAGGAGGTCGTCGTCGGCCGTGAACTCAAGATGATCGAACTGGAGAAGGAGATCGAACGGCTCAAACGAGAATTGGAAACTCTGAGAACCACGCGAGAGCGAGCGCGGTAATCTGTAATCAAACAAGTCAGCGTGCCCCCGCCCAATTAGGAATCTTCTACATTTCCGCTGCGCCGTCTCACTATCCTGAGCCAGGATCACGTCTTGACTGAGTGAGATCGACTGGTTAATATCCTGCGCGCCTTCGGCGAACAGTGTCCCACATGAAGACATGCGGCGCATCACGATGAGGCTGCCTCGATGATTGAGGTTCTCGATGTCACCAAACGGTATGGCGAGCACACCGCCATTGAGCGCGTGACGTTTACCGTCGATAAAGGCGAGGTGCTGGCTTTTCTCGGCCCCAATGGCGCCGGCAAAACGACGACGATGCGAATTCTCACCTGCTTTCTTCCCGCCACGGAAGGGATGGCGCGAGTGGCCGGATTCGATTGCTTCGAGCAGCCCACTGAAGTCAAGCGCCGGATCGGCTATCTGCCTGAGACCCCGCCGGTTTACCAAGAACTGACCGTCATGGAATACCTCACGTTCGTGGGGCGGATCAAAGGCATGGCGGCAGCCGATCTGCGCAGCGGGCTGGATCGCACCGTCGAGCGACTCTCCCTCGGAGATGTCCGCCATCGTCTCATCGCCAATCTCTCCAGAGGCTACAAACAGCGGGTGGGCTTGGCCCAAGCTTTGCTGCACGATCCTCCCGTGCTGATTCTCGACGAGCCGACAGTGGGACTCGATCCCAAACAGATTATCGAAATTCGCGAGCTGATCAAGAGTCTGGCCGGCTCGCACACGGTTATCTTAAGCACGCATATTCTTCCCGAGGCGACAGCCGTCTGCCAGCGCGTCGTGATCATCAATCACGGCCGAATCGTCGCCGTCGATACCCCGGATCGATTGTCCGCGCGGCTTCGCCAATCCGAAAAGGTCAGCGTGACGGTCAGAATGCCGCCGGCCGACGCGGCCGACCGATTCCGGACGCTCCCCGGCATCGTCAGTGTGTTCGAATCATCGGAGAGCGGCGCTTTTCTTCTGGAATGCGAACTCGGCCGCGACCTGCGCGATGACATCGCCCGGTTCGTGGTGGGACAAGGCTGGGGGCTGCTCGAGCTGAAAACCATCTCGATGACCTTGGAGGATGTCTTCCTCCGCCTGACTCAGCACGAAGAAGGCATGCCGGAGCCCGCGGCAACCGCACAAGAGATGCCTTCGCCATGACGCCGGTCAACGCGATTGTCGCCAAAGAGCTTCGTTCCTATTTCGTCTCGCCGGTCGTCTACGTAGTTGGCGCGATCTTTTTGCTCATCTTCGGAGTCCTGTCCTATCTCGCCGTCGTGAACGCGGGCAATCAGGCCGTGCGCATGATGCAGATGCAAGGCGCGGCGGCGCAACTGAACCTCAACGACCTAGTCTTCCGGCCGACGTTCTACAGCATGGCGCTGGTCATCTTGCTGATCCTGCCGATGTTGACGATGCGGCTGTTTGCGGAAGAACGAAAATTGCGCACGTTCGAGCTGCTGATGACCTCCCCGATCGGGTTGAACGAGGTGGTGGTCGGCAAATTCCTGGGCGCCTATGCGATCTTTCTCGCCTTGCTGGCGTTCACCGGCATTGTCCCGCTGATTCTCGCTGCCTATAGCAGCTTTGATTGGTACCCGGTCTTCACGGGATATATGGGCCTGGCCTTGCTGGGCGGGTTATTTTTGGCGACCGGCGTCCTGACATCGGCCATGACCGAAAATCAGATCGTGGCGGCGTTTCTCAGCTTCGGGCTCCTGATCATTATCTGGCTGCTGGGTGCGTTGGGCGGCGTCTTGGGCGATACGCCGGCCGGCAACAGTATTTCATATCTCTCGTTTATCGAGCACTACGACCGATTGGTCCGAGGCCTGGTCGAGAGCAAGGATCTGATCTATTACGTGAGCGGGATTGTGCTGATGCTGTTTCTCGCGCATCGCGTCGTCGAGTCGCAGCGGTGGAAGTGAGGAGGCGGAGGGCGACATGGTCGTCCCTCGTGCTCGCGCACCGCGCACATTCGGAAAGTGCTCGGTGGACGCGCGCAGTAAGGGACAACCACGCCGTCCTCCGCTGGGTTGGTGGTAAAGATCAACAGAAAATTAAGAGATGAGTTAGCGTAATGAATCGATTTGCGTCGGCGGTTGGGGCGATTGGGGCTGGATTGGCGCTGGGCGGGTTGGTGGCCTACAGCATTGCGCCGGACATGCTGTGGTTGGTGACCTTGCTTGAAGGGCTGGCGCTGGTCTGCCTGGTGGCCTTTTTCGTCATTCATTTTGAAACCGTGAAGGCCTTTTCGACCCGGCGATCCACGCGGTTGGGGGTCAACAGCTTTCTCATGATCGTGCTCTTTACCTCTATTCTCGTCATCATCAATTTTTTGGCCGCTCGGCATTCGACACGATGGGATCTGTCGGAGACGCAGCACTTCACTTTGGCTCCGCAAACGTATCAAATTCTCAGGGGGTTGAAACAGGACGTGAAAGTCACCGTGTTCGCGCAGGATCGCAGCCCGTCGTTCAATCTGTATCGCGATCTGTTGGATAGCTACCGGCAGGCCAACGACAAATTCAAAGTCGAATACGTGGATCCCGAGCGCCGGCCCGGCGTCGCGCGCCAGTACGGCATCACCCGCGCGGATACCGCGGTGCTGGAGAGTGGCGATCAGACGACGCGCGTCACCACGCCGTCGGAGGCCGAGCTGACCAGCGCGCTCATCCGCGTGTCCAAAGACAAGAAGAAGCACATCCAGTTTCTCGAAGGGCACGGCGAGCGCAGCCTGACTGATTCAGAACGAGGTGGATTGTCGCTGATGAAGGACGCCCTGGTGAAGCAAGGCTATGAGACAGGCACAGTCTCGTTGCTGCAAGAAAGTCAGGTCCCGGAGAATACTTCGGTGCTCGTCTTGGCAGGGCCGCGCCGGCCCGTCACCAAGGACGAACAGGATCGCATCGGTCGATTTGTCGACGCCGGAGGCCGTCTTCTGTTGCTGGTCGATCCCGATACGCATTCCGAGTTGGACCCGCTGCTTCGCCGCTGGGGGGTTGAGTTGGGGCGCGGGGTGCTGGTGGATTTGCAAGATCGATTGGCCCAAGGCGATTTGACGGCGCTCATGGTCCGCACGTTTACCGAGCACGAAATCACGCAGGATTTCACCTTCGCAGTCCTGTTTCCTGTCTCGCGCCATCTCGTCTTTCATGACGAGGCCGGCAAAGACTGGGACTTCGTGCCGCTCGCGCGCACCTCGCCGCGCAGTTGGGCCGAGACGGACTTGAAAGGACGCGTTGTGAGCTTTAGCGAGAAGGACGACGTGCAGGGCCCGCTGCCTCTGGCCGCCGCGATCACACCGAAGAAGCCGCCCGAGGAGGGCAAGCCGCGTCCCGCGATTGTGATTGTCGGCAATTCGTCCTTTGCGAGCAATGCCTACATTAACTTCCCAGGCAATACCGACTTCCTGTTGCATGCGCTGGGATGGCTGGCTGAAGAACGCGACCTGATCTCGATTACGCCCAAGGAACGCGCCTTCCGGCCGTTCATCCCCAACCCGGCGCAGGAACGTATCCTGCTCTATGTCCAAGTGCTGCTGCTTCCTTCGCTTACCTTTCTATGGGGCATGATGATATGGCGCCGCCGCCGCCGGCTCTGAGGTAAGAACGCCATCATGACTCGACCTCAACCTCGACCTTTCCCTCTATGAGACGACACTGGGTCACCATGCTCATGGCGCTCGTGCTGATCGGGCTCGGCGCCTACGTTTACTACGTCGAGTTGCCGGCGGAGCGCACCCAATCCGAGACGGAGGCGAAGGAAAAGAAAATCCTGCCTTTCACCGAGCGGGACATCACCGGCCTGACCATGGCCACGGGATCCAGCCGCCTGGTGCTGGCCTCGAAGGACGGACGATGGAAAATTCATGAACCGTTGGAAGCCGAGGCGGATACGCGAGTTGTGGATGCGATGATTCGAGCCCTGGTGCTCGGGAAGGTCACTCGGGTCGTTGAGGACAATGCCTCGGCGCTCGCGCCGTTCGGTCTCGAAAAGCCGTCCGTCGTGTTGACGGTGGCGACCAACAATGGGCAGGAGACGCTCTCGCTGGGGGACAGCGGCCCGATTTCATCGACACTGTATGCCTTGCGAGCCTCCGATCGCAAGATCTTGCTGACCGACCTGGCGCCGAAAGATTTTTTGAATAAGTCGTTGTTGACCTTTCGAAAAAAAGAGGTGCTCACCTTCGATCAAGGACAGGTGGACCGGCTACGGTTGACTTACCCGCCCACCGAGATCGTCCTTTACCGGACCGATGACAAAGGCGGCAAGAAAAAATGGTCTATTCGCTACCCCATCGAGGCGGCGGCCGATCAACCCGAAGTGCGCGCGCTGCTGATGAAGGTGGAGGATATGAAAGCCGTGGGGTTCATCGATCCCGGCCCTCAACATGAGAGCGTGATGCAGCTCTTAAAAAAGCCGGACATCAAGATTACTGTGCACGCCGGGGGAAACGAGCAGACGGTCAAATTATTCAAACCTGATCCGGCCAGCGGAGAAGCCTTTGCCGTCACGACCCCCGAGGCGCCGATTTACCGGATCAATCCCACGCTGATAAAGGACTTGAACAAGGACCTCTTTGCGTTACAAGATAAACGTCTGCTCGGCGTAGAGGCGGACGATATCAGCATGCTGGCCGTCAAAACCCGCGACGAGCAGTATACGCTCATCCGCCAGAATGCCGTGTGGGTTCTGGAGGACGCTCCCCATGAGAAGGTGGATCAGGAGAAAGCGGCCATCTTCGTGAGCCGAGTGGCGGATTTGCCGGCCGAGCTGCGTGTCGTCAAACAGGCATCCCCCCTGGCGCCTTATGGACTGACCACCCCGGCCGCCGAATTCACCGCGACGGGGAAAGATGGCACGCAGAGCGGGCGATTGGTGCTTGGCGCCAAAGCAGGGGGATTGGTCTATGCCATGGGAAAGTCATTGCCCGGCATCTATCAAGCCCGATCTGATCTGTTGACCCAGATCCCGCCCAAACGCGAGTTGATCCAGACTGCGCAAGGAGGGTCATAGTTTGAGACGCCTTGTATTTTTACGCGTGTCCTCGTATAGTCACGCGGCTTTGTAAGAAAGGAGGACTACATGACAATAATTCGATCCGGCATGATGATCTCGATGGTGGCAACTGCTTGTCTGACCGGTGCGTGCGCCTCCGAAGAAGACTATAGCCGCGCACCCGCATCTCGCACGTCGTCGTCAACGATGGCGCCGGCGAAGATGGAAGACACGAGAATGGAAGGCACCCGAACAGGACCTGGAACCGGGACGGCGACCAAGGCGATGAGCCCCTCCAAGCAGACACCGAGCGACCCGCTTCAGGAATGCATGGCGCGCATTCCAAAAGATGCCACGGCCGGGCAGCGTTCATTTGGGGAGTTAACTTGCCAGCGGGATTATGGGAATAGGCCGACGGATACTCGGCGCGACCCTCAAAACTACGCGTCCGGCACGCAAGGCGATACGCTGCAAGCGTGCATGAATCGTATTCCCAAGGACGCGACGGCGGGACAGCGTATGATCGCGGAACAAAGCTGTAAGCGCGACGAAACGAATCGCGGATCCGTCGATCTTGTGCCCGGCCGATAAAGCCTTTCACGCCTCGTCGAACATTGGCACGGCCCCGTAGCTCAGTTGGATAGAGCAGCGGTTTCCTAAACCGCGTGTCGCACGTTCAATTCGTGTCGGGGCCACCATTTTTATATAACGGCGTCGTCATTCTTATTAGACCCGCTTATTGGACCGCGCCGAGGCATAAAAATCAACATTGATGACGGCTAGGCGGTTGTACTTGCGCGAGGGGGCCGAGGCAATACAAGACTGGCTGTAGAGGCACTGCTGCAGACCACCGTAATTTCCACAATTGTATGGCGAATACCCCGGTGCTACAAGTGCAATAGGTTGTATCTGCAGGGCATCATTCTTATGAAGCCCGGCCTTACAGTCTCACCAACACCGGCCGATAGAGCGTCAATTAGTGTCATAATTCCGTGTTTCAACCAAGCGCGGTTTATCGGTGAAGCGATTGACAGCGTGTTGGCCCAAACGTGTCCGCCTTCCGAAATCTTGGTCGTGGATGACGGCTCTCAGGACTCCACCGCCGAAATCGTTCGGCAATACCCGACCGTCCGTTATATTCCGACACCGCACCAAGGCCTCGTCGCCGCAACGCGCAATCGCGGCGTGACGGAGGCAAGCGGAGCTTATCTTGTCTTCCTGGACGGGGACGATCGCCTCCTGCCGCACCATTTGGACATCAGCCTAAAGGCGTTTCGCGACAGGCCGGATGCGGCTCTGGTCTGCGGACTGTTTCGAGCATTTGGTGATGAACACTGGATGACGCATCATGTGTGCGACCCTGACGACTCCTACGGGACCATACTGCGCCATCCCAGCCTAGCGATGATCCTCACGGCGATGTTTAGGCGAGATATTCTGGCTCAGGCCGGTGGATTTTCCGCTGTGAAGTCACTGAATGGATGCGATGATCCGGTTAGTGCAGAACATCGCCTGCATAGTAAACAATCCAGCCGGAACCACCGCCGTATGCTCATGGCCTCGATGACGGTCTACAGACGCCAACGCAGCTATGTGCGCGCACATGGGCAATACACCACCGACTATGCGACTTCGAAGCGCGTTTATCAGCGTTGCTGGGGGGATGCATTAATATGGACAAGCAGCAAGTAAGACACGGCGCCTCACTTTGATAGGAAGGCATATCCTTGCCCTCTCCCCGGCAACACCAATTACGGTGGGCATGGACGGACATTGGCCAGCGTACCGCGCTATGTTACGACGTACGATGAGTCATGCGAGCGAGCCGCGTGCATCGCTTTCAGCGGGTTCATGATCTCGATTAAAGTTTGTTCGGTGTCACAAAAATCCTTGCGAGGTCTTTCGCTTCAATACTTTAGGCCGTTGCAGCGGTTCTCTCTTAGACGGTTATCGCTGAATGATTCTCCATCTTATAGGGCCATCAAAGCACGACTACCGGCTGGTGTTTATATCCACGGAGTTACCCATAGCTCAAAATGGACGCTTCCGATTCTTTTTGCTAATTTTATTGATGGCAGATGGAGATGCCGGGAACAAGACAATAGCGTTCTCAACCAAGAGATCACGTCTACGCGAGACCACCACATTACATTAAGGCAGACTGGCGTCTATCCCAAGCAGGTACGGGATGATTAACAAGGTTCGAAAATTACGTTTCGGCGTCATCGGGGCTGGTGACTTTGCCGAAGCCTGTCATGTCCCCGGACTGCAATCGCATCCGCAGGCTGAGGTCGTGGCACTTTGCGGTCGCCGGCATGCCCACGCGCGCGCCATGGCTGACCGGTTGCATATTCCCGACGTGTATACCGATTACCAGGAGTTGTGCGCTCGTACGGATATCGATGCCGTCACCATAGTGACTCCGAATGTTCTGCATGCACGTCAAACAAAAATCGCCTTAACCTCAGGGAAACATGTGTTCTGTGAAAAGCCTCTCGCCATAACCGTGGGTGAGGCCCGTGAGATGGTTGAGGTGGCAGAAGCGAGCGGAAAAATTCATCAGGTCGGGTTTACGTTCCGCTATGGGTATGGAGTTCGAGAATTGCGACATCGCATACGGTGTGGCGATATTGGCGAGCCACACTACTTGCGCATTCAATACGATGGCTGGGGGGGGCTAAAGACCGAGTGGGAAGTCGGTTGGCGAGAGAAGCATGAATTGGCGGGCGGAGGTATGTTATTCGATCTTGGTTCTCACTTGTTCGATATAGCCCAGTTTATTCTTGGGCCAATCGAATCGGTTTCAGGGTTTTGCTTTAACGTTCCGCGTCAGCAGTTTGATAAGGATCTCAATATACCGACACAGGTGGAGACGGATGATATCGCTAGCGCCTACTTTTGCTATGAGAATCAGGTGCGCGGGCAATGGTTCATCAGCCGTGTCTCTCCGCCGTTTGCGGACAATGGGTACGTCGAGGTGATCGGCAGGAAAGGCGCCCTGAAGGCTTCACTGAGCCGGGGACGAGTCGATGTGCTGAAAGGCTCATACCCGTCACAGCCGTCGTGGACCGAACTGCCACTGCCGAAAGAGGCCTATGACGGCACTCCACATTGTCTCACTCTTATGATGCGTAGTTTTGTTGACGCCTGCCTCCGAGGCAAACTCGATGGCGATGTCGACGCGTCCTTCTACGACGGATTGGCAGTTCAAAAGGCGCTCAAAGCTGTCATTGAATCAAGCCGACACCGGGCTTGGCTCGATCTGGAGCAGATGCATTGAGGTGGACGACGGCAGCACCCTAAGTTGAATGATGGGTTTAATCCGTAATGTCGAAGATCATCAGTAGCGCCAATGATTGGGATGCAATCAACGTATAGTCATGTTCCATGCGTGGTGACCCCATTAATTGCAAAGAACGACCAGGCGAGCCAGTATTGGAGAATGCATTGACGTGAGACCATTACGAAGACTGATTGGGACGATTGCTCGCAAGACACTCGGAAGCTATACGCATAGCGTCACCGACGAGCCGGTTATCGCATTAACCTTTGATGATGGGCCGCACCCCGACTTCACGCCGCGTCTTCTGGACATTCTAGAGCGTTATCACGCAAAAGCCACCTTTTTCATGGTCGGTGAAACCGCCCAGAAATTTCCAGAACTGGTCCGACTGGTAGCGGAAAAAGGGCATGTGATCGGAGGCCACTCTTGGGATCATCCTTCATTTCCATTGATCAGCGGCCGCGAACGGCGCAGGCAAATGCGAGCCTGCGAACGAGCGCTTGCTCCATATAGCCATCGTCTTTTCCGACCGCCCTATGGAGAACAGGTTGTGGCGTCCCGTTTGGATGCGCTGTGGCTAGGATATGAGGTTGTATGTTGGAGTGTGGACGTGGGCGACTGGTACGAGTCTGATGCGTCCCTTATGGCGGGCCGTCTCGTAGAATGGATTCATCCCGGCGCCATTGTGCTCTTTCATGAAACCCTCCATGATCAAGGCAAAGACACTCCGGGGCGTGGACCAAAGCATTACGTTGATGGATGGTGCGATCGGGAAGCTGTCTTGGCCGCGATAGAAATGATGTTTGAGCGTGTGAGCCATCGGTTTAAATTTATCACCGTCCCAGAGTTGCTTCAGCATGGCGTTCCATACCGCAAATTCTGGTTCCAGCGCACTCCCGCTGCTTAATGCCCTGTCTCCGGACGTTTAAGAGGCCGATCTCTACCCACGAAAGTTCTAAAAGCGAGTATCAATAATGGCCGTCAACACAAGAACCGAAATCGATTGGCGGTAGCAGAAGGGTCCTTATCCGGACACCGGAGGGACTCGATAAAGAACAGCGCCCTTCAAGAGTCCCATTTGCCACCCCGCTCGCCAAAAAAGTAGCGCCCGTCCTTC
>DATFCE010000381.1:0-5392 GCA_035253365.1 Nitrospiraceae bacterium | reverse complement strand
TAATACCTTTGGAGACAATGTCAGGATTGTTTGGGGTTTCGGTTCGATTCGAGCTATGATAGTGATGTGTGGCTCCAGTGTCAGAATCATAAATAAACTGATGCCCACAATCTTTGCAACGGATCCGAAGAAGCCCTTTGTTGGGGAATGAAAGATTTACCCCGCACGATTGGCATCTTACTATTGTTTTTGCGTGGGCTGCACCTTCTTCCGCTTTAGGTGTACCCCTTACGTCAACATCGTATGTTCTTCTCTTTATTGGATCACTTAGTACCTCGTACGCCTCATTTATCTCCTTTGTCTTACATTCAGCTTTGGCCCGAAGTTTTAAGTTGTAAGCAAATCGGTCAGGATGCCAAATTTGGAGTTGTTCTCGCCAGGCTTGCCTAACCTCTTGCGTACTAGCTGTTTGAAGTATTTCTAATATCGCGTAATAGTCTTTCATTCTTATGAGCTCATGCTCGATTTATTTTACGTATATTATTCTATAGTCGTGGCAGTATCAAGCTCATGACCTTAAAGGCCAAGTCTTGGTCGCATGGTCGACCTTTCTGGCGCAGTATTTTCCTTACGCCTTTTAGTACCGACCTTTCTCAAATAGGCTGCTTCCTCTCACGAAATCTAATCCAATGACATGTAGCTGATGCGTTAAAAGCGCGGCTGAGCTTGCGCGTCAGGCAGCCACGCCGGAGTTGCGCCCAAGACTCTTGCGATGTCCCGTGGCGTTGCGCCGAGGACCACCAATCCGCGCAATAGCAAATCGATCGAGACGGTCTGGTCTGCGGCCTCCATCTTCGCCACCCGAGACTGACTCGACCGCAGTCGCTTAGCGAGGACGACCTGGGAGAAACCTCGCGATCGCGCCGTGCGCGCAACGCTTGGCTCGAGACGAACTCACATTTCATTGTTGCCTTTTATGTTGGACGGTGTGATAAGGATACTTCGTATACGAGATTACCGACAACGGTCTTGTGGACGTTATTGCCGTCTGGAAATCTGATCGGAAACCGAATCTGAGCCGTCCCCTTCCCGTACGCCATTCCTCTCTGCTGTTCGCCTTCGAGGCTGTCACGATACCATTCCCTATAAAAGGAAATGCGGGTGCGCGGCATGCCATCGCGGTCCCACCGGTCATCTGCGAGCCATTTCCGCTGTGAGGCCGTCTGCTCGTTACGGGTTGCTCCTCGTTGTTCTTATGTGGACGGCGACTGCCGCATGGGCGGATGAACTTAAGCTTCGCAATGGTAATAACCTCACCGGCGAAGTCGTGAAAATGGAAGACAACGTTCTGACCTTCAAGACGGATTACGGAGGAGAGATCAAGATTGATTGGAGTAAAGTTGAGCGTATCACGGCCGGCAAACCGATGAAGGTCAAAGTGCCCGGGGAACGAAAAGGCGTCGTCAGTGACTTCTTCTTGGGCGGACACGAATTACGCCACGTCACAGAACTTGGGCCGGACACCTCCATTGCCATGTCGGATGTCCTAGGGATTAATGTCGAGCACATCCGGCGCGAGGGCACGTTCACACTCGGCGGCAACCGTACAACCGGCAATACCAATACGGAAGCCGTCAATGCGATCGGGAGGGTCACGCTTCAGGCCCATCGACAGCGACTCTATCTGGAAAGCAAATACAACTACGGGGAAGCGAACGACCGCCCCACCGCCAGGAACGCCATGGCACAATATAAATATGATTATTTCCTTTCCGACAAGGATAAATACTTTCTGGACACGTTTGGTCTGTTCGAGCATGATCAGTTTCAGAGTCTGGCGCTCCGCACCACATTTGGCGCCGGTCTGGGGTATCAATTTTTTGATACGGGTCGTACCACGCTGTCCGGTACTGGCGGATTGAGTTATGTCGCCGAAGATTACACGAACAGGAATCGGACCGAGACACCATCCATTCACTGGGGTTGGCGTTTCGAGCAGACTCTTCTACCGCGAGTTAAAATCTTTCAACGATTTGACGGCTTTTACGACCTGGTCGTCGATAACGCGATCCGGATTACTGCGGACCAGGGAATACGCGTGACCTTCTACAAGAATCTCTATGTCAGCTTTGAATACGACTACCGGCTTAATACGGGCCCGGCGCCCGGCCGCAAGAAAGTTGATGAAGCCTCGATATTTGGCGTGGGATTTGAATTTTAGCTCTAGCGACGAGGTCGAAATCGGAGTAGTGGGGATGCGTATCCTAAGTGTGATGGGGACTCATCTCACGTCCTGAATCGCCGCGCCTATGATTTAATTGATCGCGATATAACGCCGTTCATGATTGGCCATCTGTCCCGGTGGGTTGTATATATTGTCTGTTGGAGACTCGAACGCTGCCTATCGTTCCGCTTAGCGCACATTGGTCGGAACGGCAGGGTCCGGTACCCAGAGGTTGCTGAACACTCCCTGCGGCACCGTTGAGATCAAGGCCCCATTGACGAACACGCGATGGGAAGGAAATTGGCTGCCGGTAAGCACCAACGACGTCACCGTGGGTCTTGGGCCGCTGCAATCTATTCGACCGCTGATCCGATGCCAGATGAACACTGATGTCCGTGGGCATACCGCCTGGAACCCAGGTTCCACCGCGGGATGAGGTCGTCCTTTGGTTGTCCAAGAAAAATCGAATGTATTGGGTCCGCTCGGGCGGGCGATGATTCCCGAGACGATCAAGGGAGGCGCCTGCAATAAACCTTCTTTCCCGGCATCAGTATCCAACGACGAAGGGACCACGCTGACCAGGGCGCCATTCAAGCAAGTGACCTTGAACGTGCGTTCGCTAAAGAGCCGATAATGTTTGTCCTTGTGATCCGTCGACGGATTCTCGCCCCCCGTCACTGCCGCCTCGGTGGCCATAGCTAATGCCTCAAGCCTGCGTGCCGAGCTGACTGAAATGGGAAAAGCCGGTGGAGGCAACGGAACGGAGAATGAGCAGGTCGGAGTTCCGATGCGCGGCCGAATACGCGCAATGAAACTCTTGACCACGATCTTGATATCCTCCGTATGCGGGGTTGGGGTCGGAATCGGGACCGGCGGCTGAGGCGCCTGCACAGGGATGCACACTTCGACACGCCTGCTCCGTTCGGCTCTGCCTGGAATGGGTTGCGATTCACCGCGGCTTTCCGCCAAGAAAGTGATGCGGCCGGCAAGGCCTGGGCTGAGCCGATTGATAGCAGCCGACAATTGCCGTTTCACCTCCTCGGCGCGCCGGCGACCCAATTCTGAATTGTATGCGTCCGAGCCTACAGGGTCCGTGTGGCCGACCAAGCGAACCAGCCCAATCGGTTTTGGGGTGCTCCAACTCGTCACTACTCGGGACGCTATAGCCAGGATCATCGGTTGATGGAACGGCTGGACCAAGACCCCATCGAACGGGAATCGGTCCAAGACGATGCACGACTGTCCAGATGCTCCCGGCGCAATCCCTCTCGTTGACTCGGCCACCTGCCGCTTGGGCGCGTGAGCTGCTGATCGCGATGGCGGTGCAGATGAACGAGCTGATGCCGATCCCGCTGTCGGGATACCTCCAAGTCCTTCTTGAGTTCGTATGTACATGGGCAACTCCTTTAAGCCGCCAACCGGCGCCGCTATCTATCCACGATACACCGGTAATTCGTATTGCCCTAAACGGACACGAATCCGCCGCCTCGGTCGTGTCGTCCTTGTTCTTTCTTGCTTCATGCCTTCTCCCGCGACTCAGCTCAGTTTTGCGATTACAGAGGTGATGTGTGAGTGGCCCGTTGTTCACGCCAGCCGACGGGCTCGTTTTATCGCGGCGCTTCCGTCAAGAGGACTTGATCGATATGCAGCGTGATCTGTAACCCATCGTGCCTGTGCAAAATTCCCACGAATGCGCCATCGGGCTCGACGTTCGTGGTGTCGCCGTCGAGGCGGACTATTTCCTTGTTGGCCAGCCGTAAGATGGCGGTCGTTTGCCGAGTCCCTACTCTCGACAGCTCGACTTCCCATTTGGCCGGACCATCCGTGGAGATTTTTCCGTCCTCCACATCGATTCGTTCCCTGAACAATCCATCAGTGCTGCGAATCATGACGCCCGCGACAAGCTCTCCGCTGATGATCTTCCGCAGGCAGGCGGCGGCCACCACCTCGTTGCCTGCCAAGAAGGCCAACGGATGCATCATCAGTCCCCAGTCCATTTGCAGGGCTGCAAGCCTCATGTCGGCCCTCAGGCGCCAGGACATGGGTCGGACGGCTGAGCCGGCGACGGGCAAGGCGAAGCGCAGCCCTGCACGGATCAGGGCGCCTTCGCTTTGGAGGTCTCGACAGAGCAGGCCCCGTGAACCTGTGAGCACGGCGGCTGGATCCGGCCGGCAGATATTGCCGGACAGGACGCTCAGGTCCCAACCCGGCGGCGGAAACGTTTCCCTCTCTTCAAAACCGGCACGACTATTGACCGGTCTCTGGTGGATGGGTTGGGGCAGAGCGAGCTTAGGACTTTTCGTTTTCCCTTTCTTGACATCCAGGACGTCGAGCGTCGCAAATTGGTATTTCGGGGTAATGTCTTTGACCAGCACGTCGTAGTGCAGATCCTTCAATCTTTCTCCCTTCAGATTGGATTTCTGGTAGCCTTCCACGGCGATCCCTTGTTCGTTGAAGGCGTGTTGGTCTCCTTTATCGCTCACGATGGTATTCCGATCATCGAAGTCAACGTGAAGCTTCCGGCGCTCGACGTCCTCACCCGTCAACTCCACGTCCACGCCCTGCACATCGCCCTCCCGACGGTTGGCGACGTCAAAACGAAGCCTCACCATCCGCTTGTCGCCATCGTCGCGACGGTAGAAATTACACCGATCCAGACGGAGCTGCGTGAAGTTCGCCTGGTTGGGGTAGCCCAGATAGCGCAAGGGGTGAACGCTGTGAACCTGTTCGGGACCGCCTTTCCGGAATTCGAAATGAAGATGGGGATAGGTCGCGTCTTCCTGGCCCACCGCCCCGATCACGTCGCCCCGGCACACGGGCGCGCCGGGGATCACACCCTCGGCGATGCTGTCGAGATGGAGATAGACAAGAAACAGGTTGTCCTGTCCATCCGTCGGATCGACGACTTTGAGACGAACATGGGTGGAGCCGAAAACTTCATCCGCCGGTCCGGCGCGATGCACCATGCCGTCCGTCATGGCATGGACCGGCGTGCCGACGGGAGCGGGCAGGTCGATGCCGTCATGGAAGTCCCAACGATCCGCGTCGATACGCGGCCCAAAGGACGTGTTCATCTCGTCCGGCGTATCAGGACTCTGACCGAGAGGCCAGATGAAAAAACCGGGTTCCTGCGCGCAAGGTCCCTTGTGTCTTGTTCCGTGGCTCATCTTCCATCCTCCTTGAGGACGGTTACGCTAGGCCGGCGCAATCTCCGTCACGTGCCATTCG
>DATFCE010000380.1:0-11922 GCA_035253365.1 Nitrospiraceae bacterium | reverse complement strand
CCCGATCTGCATTTGGCGCATGAGGAAAAACCAGAGCCCCAGGAATAGAATGAACGGTCCCCAGGTGACGAGGAACGTGATGTACCAGGGGCTTTCATCCGGCGGTTTGGCTTCGATCTGAACGTTGCGTTCGCGAAGCAGTTTGACCATGTCGGGATATTCGGCCGAGTAGGTCCGAATGCGGGTCCCGTCTTTCAGAATCGCGCTGATGTGATTCGATTTAATGATGACTTTGGTGACATCGCCCTTATCCAACTGGGCCATGAAATCGCTGAAAATCACTTCCTCTTCCGGGGCATGTGTTGGCACGCTGAACAAATTAAACAGCAGGATCATGAATAATCCAACCACGACCCAGAACAACAGGTTTTTCACCCGAGAATTCATCCGACTCCTCCTCGTCGCCAGGCAAAAGCGGGACAGAATGTATCGCGAGATTCTAACATACAGTCTGGAAATGTGACAAGAAGTGTGCTAACGCGGGAAAGCCCTTGAACGCCATCACGGAGCGGCCCAGAATACGCGGGTATTATCTGCGATGCGGTCTTGCCGGTTATCCTTGCTCAATGCCCTGTCCGGTATCATCCACCGTGTCCAACACGGCGAGATATGGAAGATTACGATATTTTTGCTGGTAATCGAGCCCGTATCCCACAACGTACTTGTCTGAAATCTCGAATCCGGTATACCTCACCGCGACGTTCACCTTCCGCCGCGCCGGTTTGCTGAGCAATGCGCATGCTTCGATGGATTTCGGCTTCCGCTTGGAAAGCGTGCCGATCAGGTACTGAACCGTCAGCCCCGAATCGACGATGTCTTCGACCAGCAGTACATCCCGTCCTGCAATATCTTCGGTTAAGTCGGTCACCATCTTCACCTTGCCCGAGCTTTTCGGTTTTGAGCCATAGCTGGTTACCACCAAAAAATCGACCCGAAGCGGAAGCCGGATGGCACGGGCCAGATCGGCGTAGAACGCATAGGCCCCTTTGAGGATGCCGACGAGGATCAAATCTTTGTCGGCATAATCAGCCGTGATCTGGCGTCCCAGTTCTCGGATGCGCGTACGCATCTCTTCTTGAGTCACGATTGGGCGTCCGAATACACGGTCCATCGTCACAGGGTCTCCTGATGATCGTCCGGATCACGAAGTGTGATCATGATGATTTCCTTGGTCGTTGAAGTGACCCTAAACCGATGATCCAACCGCTGCCCCGCCACCCATACGATCCGTTCGGACGCGACGATAATCGGAATGCGTTGGCGTTCTGCGCGAGGCATCTTGATGTCCGAAAAGAAATCCTGTAACTTTTTCTGCCGCCCCTCCATGCCGAACGGTTGAAAGACATCTCCTCGCCTCCAGCACCGCACGCGTAGACCCGGCGCAATGGACTCCGCATCTATCAACGCCGTATGCCTGGGAAGGCCGGCGCACGGATCTGCGGACTGTTCCGAGTGTACCAGACTTGTCTGAATCAGTTGGCCGGTGAGCGGCCAACCCAGCGTCGAAGGTACCGGTAATAGTATCTCCCGGCCGGCTTCTGTATCCGGAGTGTCCAGCCCAGTTTGCCGAGCGCGCTCAAATCGCAGTGTCTCACGGTCACGCCCCACGTACACCCCGTGCCCAACGAGGAATGCGCCGGGAGGGCCGTGAACGATGCTGTTAAGAATGGCTGCCACAAAGGCAAACCCCGGCCCTCTCTCTACGTCCACCGTCCGACGCACGGCAGCCCGGATGATCCGCCGTTGAAGCGCCACGGGCAAGGTCATGAGCTGTGCACGATCCACCACCAGTTCCCCATGCGGTCCCTCGTGCGAGAATTGCGCGAGGTGCTCGGCCGTTATGCGTTCGAGCCAAACGTTCTCCTCACGAAAGATTTCAGCTTGCCGATTGAGCACACTCAGAATAGCGGGGTTGAATCGTTTCAAGAGCGGGATCAAGTCTCGACGAATCCGATTCCGCATGTAGATCGGCTTTGCGTTGCTCGAATCGGTGCGAAACGCCAGTCCTTCGGCCTTGAGGTATGCCAGAATTTCGTCCCGCGTGATCTGTAAAAGGGGACGAATGATCGAACGAGATCTGGCCGGAGGAATGCCGGAAAGCCCCGCGGACCCAGCCCCTCGAATCATCCACATGAGAAGCGTTTCAGCTTGATCATCGGCGGTGTGTCCGACGGCGATTTTGTCCACACCGAGCGACGCGCCGATACGATCCATCGCCGCGTAACGCGCCCGCCGCGCCGCGTTCTGAACCGAACCCCTCGCAGCACCGGTTCCGGTATGCGATGCTCGCATGTCAATCGGTTCCGTCACCAACGCGATCCCCATGCGCGCACACAACTCGGCCACAAAACGGGCATCGCGATTCGACTCTTCACCACGCAAGCCGTAATTGAAATGAACGGCGTGCAGTTGAAGGCGCCATGAAGGGGCCAGCGCGGCCAGCACGGACAGAAGGGCCACCGAATCAGGTCCGCCGGAGACCGCGACGAGGATCATCTCGCCGGGTCGAAAGAGATCGGTACGTGTTATCGTATCCGCGACGTGTCGGACGAACGGTGAAAGAACGACGGTATCAGGCGGCGCAGATGCCTTCATCGACATCGTCATACGTCGCTTCCGGCGCGAGGAGCCGCCTTGAGTGTCTCTCGGGCGAGAGACACATCCGCATCGATGCATGCGGACAACTCTTCCGGCGTGTTAAACACCCGATCTTCCCGAAGACGTTCGATGAATTGCACGTGAATCCATTCGTCGTACAGATTGACCTGCTCATCCAGCAGATAGACTTCCAACAGACGCTCGCCCGAGCCAAACGTGGGACGTGTTCCGATATACGAGACGGAGTCGAAACTGCGCTTGTGCCAGAATGTCCTGGTCGCATAGACCCCGTCAGCAGGAATCACGCGATCCGGAGGAAGGTCGACGTTTGCCGTCGGCCAACCCAGCTGCTCTCCTCGCCCGGACCCGGTTCGCACCGTGCCCTCCAAGGCATAGGGACGACCAAGAAAAAGCGCCGCCCGGCGGACATCTCCGGCCTGAACGAGAGTCCGAATGCGCGTGGAACTCACTACTTCTCCTTCGACACGGACTGCCGGCACGGCGTGGGCCTGAAATCCCGCGTTCGATCCCAGCCGCACCAGATCGTCCATGCGTCCCGCTCGCCCTTTGCCGAACGCGAATTGCTCACCGACGAAGAGGTGCCGGACGCCGATGCCGTCCCGCAACACGCGGAACACGAACTCTTCCGGAGCGAGCGCGGCAAGAGCCCTGTTGAACTCGACAAAGATGACCTCCTCGATGCCGGCTTTCTGAAAGCACGCCAGCTTCTCCTCGATCGTCATGAGAAAACGGAGGACGGTGCCGGGGGACAGTACGGTGATGGGATGAGGATCGAATGTCAGCGCGATCGGCGTCCCGCCGTGCCGAGCCGCCGCCTGCACCACCGCCTGCAACAACGCCGCATGCCCGAGATGTTGGCCGTCAAAATTGCCGATGGTGAGAACGGGATAATCGGTGCGTTTGTGATCCGCAAGTCCGCGCGTGATTTTCATGGGATGAGCTCATCAGCCTCATTCATTCAGGAGTCTCGCGGCGTCCTTGGCGAAATAAGTCAAAATCAGATCCGCGCCGGCTCGTTTGATCGACAACAACGACTCCATCATCGCGCGATTTTCATCCAGCCACCCGGCTTTCACCGCCGCCTTGATCATGCTGTATTCGCCGCTGACCTGGTAGGCGGCGACCGGCAACGAGACGCGCGCCCGCGCCGCGGCGATGATGTCGAGGAACGGCAGCGCCGGCTTGACCATGATGATATCCGCGCCTTCTTCGACATCCAAATCGATTTCCCGAAGCGCCTCGCGCCCATTGGCTACATCCATCTGATACGAGCGGCGATCCCCGAATTTGGGACTCGAGTCCGCCGCGTCGCGAAACGGCGCATAGAAGCAGGAGGCGAACTTGGCCGCATAGGCCATAATCGGAAGATCGACAAATCCATGGCGATCGAGTTCGTCGCGAATCGCAGCCACCCGCCCATCCATCATATCGGACGGCGCCACCATATCGGCCCCCGCTTGCGCATGCGTCCGCGCCATCGCCCGCAGGCACTCCAAGGTCTCATCGTTCAGAACACGGTCGCCTTGCACCAATCCGCAATGCCCATGAGTGGTGTATTCGTCGATGCAGACGTCGGTGATCACCAGGAGATTCGGCACCTGGTCTTTCAACGTCCGGACGGCCCGCTGCACGATCCCATCCGGATCGTATCCTGACGATCCCCGGTCGTCCTTAGAATCCGGGATGCCGAAGAGAATCACCGCGGGAATGCCGAGCAACCGAGCTTCCATCGCTTCTTTCACGAGCAAATCCACCGACCAGCGGTATTGGTCCGGCATCGAAGAAATCTCTTCCCGTCGATCCCGTCCGGTGGTGACAAACATCGGATAGATTAAATCAGCCGAAGACAAGGTGGTTTCCCGCACCAGACGCCGCAGCGGCTCGTTTTGCCGCAGCCGTCGCATGCGTTGTCGTGGAAACGCCATGGCTTATTTCCTCGGAAGGTTGGTCAAAAAGACGACCAAATCGCGAACCGAAATCATCCCGACGAGCTTTCCATTGCGGGTCACCCCGAGATGGCGGAGGTGCGAGTTCGCCATGATATCGTTCGCATCGAGCAGCGTCTTATTCTCCTCGATGGTGACGATCGGAGCCGACATGATTTGCTCGATCGCCATCTTGGCGGGATCCCCGCCGACGGCAACGGCGCGCCGGACCATATCGGTGTCGGTCACGATGCCGATGATCTCCGCGCCACGGGTGATAAACAAACTACCGATATTCCGATCGCGCATAATTTCAGCCGCTTTCCGGACATCCGTATCGCGGTCGACCGTGACGAATTTTTCAGCCGGGATCATGAATGATTTCACTGGAACCATGCTGATTCTCTCCTTTCAACTGCTATCGAGACGCTCTGTCTCAGCGGCGTCTCCGAGTCAATGAATCTTGCTTCCAGGAATGGCCGGACCTCCCGCTACCGTGTCCGAGGAACATGATCCACGATGGCGGTTACTAACGCCGGAATCGTATTAGCCTGAGCCAGGATCGCGACCGAGAGCCCTTCCTCTTCGGCGGTTCGCGCCGTGATCGGCCCGATACAGGCGACGGCCGAGCCCGCCACCAGCTTCAGCATTTCTTCTCGGCTATCGAACAGTGCGCAAAAATTACGCACGGTCGATGAACTGGCAAACGTCACGATATCAATCTCATGCCGCCGGAATCGCTCCTTGAGTCCCTCCGCTGAAAGCGGGGGGCGGACCGTGCGATACACGGTTACGACCCGCACGTCGGCGCCGGCCGCGCGAAGCTGCTCGGGAAGAATCTCTCGCGCGACGGCGGCGCGGGCAATCAACACCCGTTGCCCGGCCGCTTCGTTTCTCATCGCGTCGATCAGTCCCTCGGCTTGAAATTGAGCCGGAATCACATCGGCCTGCAATCCGTACTTGCTCAACTCTTCGGCGGTCCGGGGACCGATGCAACACAATCGCAAGCCCGACAGCGCCCGCACATCCCGGCCCTGCCGCCGGAGGCGCTCCATAAAGGGACCGATACCGTTGACGCTGGTAAATACCAACCACTGAAAGTGAGACAGGTCCGCAATGGCCGCATCGACCTCACGCCAATCGTCCGGGGCCACAATGTCAATGACCGGGCATTCGACCGGTTCGGCTCCGTAGTCGATCAACAGGCGGGACAGTTCGCCGGCCTGCTCGCGAGCGCGGGTGACCAAAATTCGCTTCCCGAACAGCGGTTGGCGCTCGAACCAATTGAGCTGCTCGCGAAGGCGCACGACGTTCCCCACGACAATGACGGTCGGCGGTTCGATCTCCGCATGCGCGGCCTTCTCGACGATGTCGCTCAATGTCCCGACGACCGTGCGCTGATTGGCGCGGGTGCCCCAGCGGATCAAGGCGACCGGCGTCTCGGCCGGCTTGCCCTCGGCCGTCAAGTGAGCAACGATGGCCGGAAGATTTTTCATCCCCATCAAGAACACCACGGTGCCGGCGCCGGAGGCCAGCCGTGGCCACTCCAACGTGGTCTCGCCTTTGGCCGGATCCTCATGGCCGGTCACAAAGGTGACGGTCGACGCCAAGGTGCGATGCGTCACCGGAATTCCCGCATAGGCCGGCACCGCGACCGCCGAGGTGACGCCGGGCACCACTTCAAATGGAATCCCCGCCGCGGCAATCGCCTCCGCCTCTTCTCCGCCTCGCCCAAAGACGAATGGATCGCCGCCCTTGAGCCGAACCACGATTTTTCCTTCGCGAGCCTTTTCGACCAACACGCGGTTGACATCCTCCTGCTCCTGGTACGCCCCCCGACCGCGACGACCGACATAGATGCGTTCGGCCTGCGCCGGGACCAGGGCGAGCAGCACGGGATTAGCCAGATAGTCATAGAGCACGACATCGGCTCGTTCAAGGCATTCTTTGCCGCGGATCGTCAGCAGCCGCGGATCACCGGGGCCTGCGCCGACCAAATAGACCGTGCCGGTTTTCCGAGGCGAGTGCTCGATCTCAACCATAGATTTCGCTCAAGATGGCTCGTCCGCCATTTGCGAGAAGACTGTCCGCCAACTGAACACCCAGCCTCTGAGCGTCGGCCACAGGCCCCTCGATCGTCTCCCGCACGATCCGCCGGCCGTCGACGCTCGCAATCAATCCTTCGATCATGACCCGGTCCTGCTTCATCACGGCGTGAGCGGCGATCGGAACCTGACAGCCGCCTTGCAGCCGATCCAGCAGCGCTCGCTCCGCCATGACCGTCGTTCGGGTCTGTTGGTGATCAAGACCGGACACCAATTGCCGAACAAACAGATCATCGCGGCGTCCCTCCAAAGCCAACGCGCCTTGCCCCATGGCCGGCAGGCTGACCGCAAGCGGAAGATACTCCGTCACCTCGCCGTCCCACCCCATGCGCCGGAGGCCGGCCGCGGCCAGGACAATGGCGTCGTAGTCTCCGTTTCGCAATTTGCGAAGACGCGTATCCAAATTCCCCCGTAACATCTCGATCCGAAGATCCGGCCGGTGATAAAGCAATTGTGATTGCCGCCGGAGACTGCTGGTGCCGATACGCGCGCCCTCGGGCAATCGTTCCAGCGTGGTCCCATCCCGGCTGACCAACGCATCCCGCGAATCTTCCCGGGCCGGCACGCAGATGATATCCAACCCTTCGGGGAGAACCGTCGGCACGTCCTTCATGCTGTGAACCGCCAGATCGATCTCGCCCTGCAGGAGGGCATCTTCGATTTCCTTGACGAACAGTCCCTTGCCGCCGATCTTGGCAAGCGAGACGTCCAGCACCTTGTCTCCGGATGTCTTAATGCGCTGCAAGCTGATCGCAAGTTCGGGCGCAATGTCCTGTAACTGCGCGCGCACCCACTCGGCTTGCCAGACGGCCAAACGGCTGCCACGGGTGCCGATCACCAGCGACGATCGCGAGGCGTGAGGTCTCGTATCCGGATAGATCATCGCCCCCGCTCCCGGTACGGGCTTTCAAACGGGACGTTTCGACGCGTCCCTTCGCCGGGTAATTTCTCCGGCTCATCCCCGGTCCGCACGGCCGGCTGTTGTGAAGAGAGCCCCACGCGGTCCCTATAGTAGGCCGAAACGACGAAAAAACTCATTAACGCCATAATCACCAGGAGATAGACAAGCACGTCCCAACGAGTCCCTTCTTTTTCACGGTAATCATATCCGCAACGCGGACAATCCGGCAGCGGATCATGCCCCAGGTAGGTATGCCGGCATTTCGGACAGGTAAAGAGCTTCGGCCCCTTGCGCATGGCTCCGTCTCCGCATCATCTTAAAAATCGGACTGTGAAGCTTGGGCACGGGGTTCGTCAGGTCCTATGCTGCCTCGCTCACCTTCCAGCCCTATGGATTTGACGGAGACAAGCGGGTCCGAAAGATCGATCTCCTCCCTCACGCCATCGGGCAGAGAAAGGGGAGCCGACGGATTGTCCAAATGAAAAAACCGGCGCGCGGCCTCGACGAACATGGAGCCGCTCGCCGAATTGGCTTCCGATTTCAAGGTCACCAGCGGGCCATGCAGCAGTTTATTGACAATGGCGGCCGCGAGGCCTTCGACGACCAAGCGTTCCTGCGCCGGGAGATGTTTGAGCCGGCTGAACGTCTTGTCCAGTTCGGCCTGTCTGATCTCCTCGGCGCGCTTGCGCAGAGCGACGATGGTCGGGGTGACTTCCAGGGACTTCAGCCATTGCACGATCACGCCGACTTCCTCGTCGACCAGACGCTCCGCCTTCCCTGCCTCGCGCCGCCGTTCCTCCCGATTTTGCTCGACGCGCATTTCCAGATCGTCAATGTCGAACAAAAACGCGTTATCGATCTCCTTGACCGCGGGATCGATGTTCCTCGGGACGGAGATATCGATGAGGAAAATGGGCCGGTTCATTCGCTGGCGAATCACGCGCTGCACATCCTCGGTTCGGATAAGAAAATGCGAGGCGCCCGTCGAGCAGAGCACAATGTCGGCCTCCGCCATCTCGTGGCGAAAATTTTCGTACGGGATGGGCACCCCGTTGAAGCGCTTGGCCAGATCGACGGCGCTATGGAGATCGCGCGTCGTAATCATGACCCGGCGGACGCCGTTATTGACGAGATGCTGAGCGGCCAGCTTGGCCATCTCCCCCGCTCCGACCAACAGCACGGTCTTCTCACCCAGGTTCGAAAAGATTTTCTTGGCCAACTCCACCGCGGCATAGCTGACGGAAACCGCCGCTTCGGCGATTTTCGTTTCTGTCCTGACGCGCTTGGCGACGGAGATCGCCTTCTGCACCAGCTTATTGAGGATGACGCCGCTGGCTTTGTGGGTGAGCGCGACTTCGAACGCCTCCTTAAGTTGTCCCAGAATTTGCGGTTCGCCGATCACCATGGAATCCAAACTGGAGGCGACGCGAAAGAGATGGCCGATCGCGCGGTCGCCGGCATTCCAATACAAATGGGGCGTCAATTGCTCGGAAGACAAGGCCAGATGGGTATCGGCGAGGAACTCCTGCACCCGACCATATCCCGCTTCGAGTTCATCGACCACCGCATACACTTCCACGCGGTTGCAGGTGGAAAGCAGGACGCCTTCTCGCACGCCTCGGTAGGCGCAGAGGCGGTGCAGCGCTTCGGCCAACCGGCTTTCGGGCACGGCCAGCTTTTCCCGCACTTCAATCGGCGCGGTTTTATGGCTCAGTCCCACGACAATGATATGCATCGAATCACACCATCGGTCCGTGGCCTTTGACCACCACCCCAATAAAGGTCAACACAACGCCCGCGAACCCGATGATCGTCAGATAGGCTGCCCGCTTCGCGCGCCATCCCACGGTGAGGCGACCGACGAGCACGACAAAATAGAAAACCCACGTCACCAAGGCCCACGTCTGTTCAGGATTCCAGTTGAGGTACGACCCGCGCGCGAACTCCGCGGAGATCGCCCCTACGAGAATGCCCAACGTGAGGAGAGGGAATCCCAACACGATGGATTGTTGATTCAGTTGATCGAGGAAATCGAGCGGCGGCAACTTCGAATAGAGCACATTAAACCGCTTGGATTTGAGCAAACGCTCTTGAATGAGATACATCAGACCCGCCACGAAGGCCACCGCAAAGCCGACGGTGCCCAGAATGCTCAACGTCACATGCAACCACACGGTTCGAAGAACCGGCTCCAAGGTCGGAACTTCTTTCGGGAGAGCAGCCGCCGAAAGCAGTGAAATGAAGGCCAACGGAAGAATGAATGACCCTAAGATATGGATACGGTGCCGGGCTTCCACCCAGAGAAACACGAGCACCAACGCCCATGAGAAAAACGAGATGGCCTCATGAGAACTGGTCAACGGCACATGCCCGGCAGCCATCATCCGCGTCAGCAAGGCCACCGTGTGTGCCAGAAACCCCAGGCCGGTAAATACCAGGGACACTTTGGAAAGGGCTTCGGATCGACGAACGAGATAGGCGAGATAAAAGGCAGTGCCTCCCAGATACAGCACCATTGTGGTCATAAAAAACATGACCGACATGAATCTATCCTCGCAGAAATTCAGAAAAAAGTACCAGAAGTGGCCGATTATAGCCGTTGAAATTTAAATCAGTCAAGGAATGTCGCGGGGTTGGACAATGAATGCTCGCAAAAATCCTGCGATCAATATCCCTTTAAATAGTCGCGGAGCGCTTGTGCGGTGCTCGGGAACGCCAGATCGTTCCATGGAATCTCATGAGCCGCAAAGGTGTGTGCTTCCAGCGTCTCGTCTCCGGCATCGGGCCGTCCTCCGATGACTTCGCCGACGTACACAATGATGATCACCGGATGGTTGGGATACGAGTAGATATTCAACAGCCGACTGATGCGGACTTCGACACGGCTCTCCTCGCGTGTTTCGCGAACCGCCGCTTCTTCCACCCGCTCTCCCCGGTCGACAAATCCTCCCGGAAAGACCCACTTGCCATAGGCCGGCTCAATGCCACGCTTCAACAAAAGCAGGCGACCGTCGAGCGGGACAATCGTGCCGACCGCGACCTTCGGATCGATAAAGAAGACAAATTTGCAGGCTTGGCACACCAATCGTTCCGGCTCGGAAGCTTTAATTCTGCGCCCGGCCAGCCCGCCTCCACATTTTGGGCAAAATGAATATTCGACATTCTTCCAGGCTTCATGGAGTTCGGTCAGGTATTTCGATTCCATCCGGAGTCCCAATGCTTCTTTGAGGAGGCGCCATCTTAGCATCCGCACCAGCGCCGGTCAAAATAGATCGACCCTACATCGGACCCAGCTGCTCCCAATGATCAACTCGGCAATGGCGCGTCTCGGAACACCGGAGGATGGGTAGATAAATTTTACGAACACTAGACGAGAATGAGATAGGATGCGTATTTAAGCTCGCGAGCAGATCCATGCCTGGTGTCCTTTACGTCGTCAGTACGCCCATCGGGAATCCCGATGATCTCACGCTGCGCGCATTGCGCGTGTTGCGAGAGGTACAATGGATCGCGTCAGAAGATCCGGCGTCTACCGGCCAACTTCTGAGCTATCATGCCATCGACACGCCATTGACGGCCTACCACAATGTGAACAAGGACGAGAAAATCCCCGTGCTCATGGCCAAGCTTCTTGGGGGCGACAATCTGGCGCTCGTCTCCGACGCGGGAACGCCGGTCATTTTCGATCCCGGTGCAGTTCTCATCTCGCAGGCCCAAACCTCAGGTATTCGGGTCGTGCCGATTCCGGGCCCTTCAGCGCCGATTACTGCAGCGGCGGTCTCGGGCTTCTCAATCGACGGCTTGATCATCCAAGGATTTCTTCCACGTGGATCGGCGCCGCAACGGCAATTTCTCGATGCATTGCAGGAAGAGCGGCGAACGGTGATCCTGTTGATTCGCCCACGCCGTCTTCGGCCGACACTCAAAGCGCTCTGTGTTGCCCTAGGCACACGCCGTCTTGCACTCGCCAAAAATCTGACGATGCCGGACGAAGAGGTCCTTCGCGGGACCACAGCCGAGCTTCTCGAGCGCACTGACCAGCGGGTTATCCAAGGAGAATTGACGTTGGTGATCGAAGGAAATCGGGGGAAGCGGGCACGCGGGCGGGACGCTGAATTGAAAGACTAATCAGAGCGCTTTCGGATCACCACACGATAAGATTGCATGAGCGGCTCTTGCCGGAGCACCTCATGGCCGTCATCGCTCACACTACGAGGCACGTTCCGGATCGGCTCGCCTTCATCCAAAATCACGGCAAGCACTTGCCCGTCGTCCATCGTTTCCAGCTTGAGCTTGGTCTTGACGAAATTATACGGGCAAATCACGCCGCGAAGATCAAGTTCCGCGTCGATCGGCACGTTCGCACCGTGTT